>NZ_JBZYAO010000038.1:0-3377 GCF_059820445.1 Paenibacillus sp. sgz302190 | reverse complement strand
CCCCCCCCCCCCCCCCCCCCCCCCCCCCCCCCCCCCCCGACGCTGCTGACGGCCGTTACGCAGCGCTCATGGGTCTGGCTCGGGGCCAGCTTGTTGTCGCTGGCCGCACACGGCTGGCACCTTCGCCGGGCGAAGGCATCGTTCATCAACGCCGCGCTGCTTAAGAAACCTGCGTATTTGAAGCTGTCTGCGGTCGGCTTCTGCATCCTGGTGCTCAACCTCGGCAATCTGTTCCTCATGCCGCTCGCGCTCGCCAACCTGTTCGGCAAGTCGGCGCTGACGATCGGCCTGCTGATTGCGCCCGGGGCGATTTTGTCGGCTTTTTTGACCCGCTTTGTCGGCCACTGGATCGACCGGTACGGCAATCAGCTGTTTTTGCTGCTCGGACACGGCATTTTGGCCGCCGTGCTGCTTTTTTTCGCCGCCGATCTGGCTGCCTCTCCGGCTGTCGTTCTATGCGGCTATCTGTGCTTCTCGCCGGCTTTTTCGGCAACGATCGCTTCGCTCAACAACGAAACGTCGCGCATATTGCCGCAGCAAATGATCGGCTCCGGCATGGGTCTGATGCAGCTGATCCAATTTTTCGGGGGCTCTTTTTCCGTGGCGGTCTGCGGCCTTCTGCTGGCGGTTCAAACCGGGGTAACGGTAAGTACGGCTTACAGGCACGTATATTTGATTTTATTTTTTGTCAGCATTTGCTCTCTGGCCGTGTTATTATGGTACAGGCGCTCTTCGATGAAGGAAGGGCGTTATGAGCCTGCATCATAGGCCGTGCAGCATAAGGATTGGACCGTGTCGAAAGGACGGATAAGTGATGGATGAGTTGAACTTGATCAAAGCTTTTTTGCCCGAAGCCGTAAAAAGGAGCCGTGCCCGTTCCGCGGAAGGTTCGGCGGCGGCTTACATCCCTGAGCTTGCGAAGGCGCCGGAGGATGCGCTCGGCATTTGCATTTTGGACCGGACGGGGCAGTCTGTCTCGGAGGGTGATGCGGAGCTTGCGTTCACTCTGCAAAGCATTTCCAAGGTGTTTACGCTCATTTTGGCGCTGATGGATTGCGGTGAGGAGGAAGTGTTCGCCAAGGTGGGCAAAGAGCCGACCGGCGACGATTTCAATTCGATGCTCAAGCTGGAGCTTGTGGAGCCGGGCATTCCGTTCAATCCGCTGATCAACGCCGGGGCGATTGCGATTTCTTCGCTGATCAAGGGAAGCGATCCGGAGGAAAAATCGGCACGCATTTTGCAATTTTTCCGCCGGTTGACGCAAAACCCTGACATCGATGTGAACCGCGAGGTGTACCGCTCGGAAGCCGCCTCGGCGCACCGGAACCGGTCCTTGGCGTATTTTCTCAAAGACAATGGCGTGCTGGACGGCGACGTCGAGGAAGTGCTGGACGTCTACTTCCGCCATTGCTCGATTGAAGCGACGTGCAGGGACGTTGCGCAGATGGCGCTTCTGCTCGCCTGCGGCGGGACGGACCCGGCGACAGGCCGCGAAGTCATTCCGCGGCGCTACGTGCAGATTGCCAAAACGTTCATGATCACATGCGGCATGTACAACGCCTCGGGCGAATTTGCGATCGGCGTCGGTCTTCCGGCCAAGAGCGGCGTGTCGGGAGGTATCCTGACGTTGGTGCCGGGCCGCTACGGCATCGGGGTTGTCGGGCCCGCGCTGAACGGCAAAGGCAACAGCGTGGCCGGGGTGCATTTGCTCGAGACGCTCTCGCAGCGGTTTGACTGGAGCATGTTTTAAAGAAACGGGGGTGCGCGTATGAAACTGGGATTCGACATCGATGACACGCTGATTAACTTGAGAGAACACGCCTTTCATATATACAACCGGAAGCTCGGCCGAAATGTCGGATTGGACGTTTTTAACGCTTTGCCTACGCTGGCGATCCATGACGCATTCGGATTAACGCTGGAGGAAGGCCGGCAAATGTGGTCGAGCTCCCGCGACGAAATTTATTATACCGATTGCCCGCCATTTCCGCATGCTGTCGAGGTGCTGCAGGAGCTGGACGCCCAGGGCCACGAAGTGTACTACATCACGGCAAGACCCGCGGAGCACTGCGAGCGGACGAAGGCGTGGCTCGTTCGAAACCGTTTTCCCGTCGGTGAAGGCCGCTTTTTTTGCGGTATGAACGATACGGAAAAAGTGCACATAATCCACGAATTGGGCTTGGATTATTATTTTGACGACAAGCCTGCAGTGCTTGACACTTTGGCGGATTCGACCGCACGTGTGTATGCCAAAGATAACCCGTACAACAAGCATTTGGACATACCGCGGATCGTATCCTGGCATGAGCTGCGGGATATCGTTAAGCAATCCTCGTGAAGCCGAGCCTGATCGCGCCCGATCAGCCTCCCGCTCAAACCCGCCGCGGTTTGCGCGGGAGGTTTTTTTGGGGTGCGGCCGCCGGGAGGCCGGGATGGCGGCAGCTGAGGGGGTGGCGGCCGAGGGGATGTTGGCCTGTAGGGGCGGAGCCCGAGGGTCTGGGGTCCGAGAGCCAGTAGCCCGGGAACCGGGCGGATTTTGCAGATTTCCTGCTCCCAGTGAAGCAGCTACTTCAGCACCAGCGGGCGGATTTCGTGGGTTTCTCATCTGCGCCAGCAGCAGCCTTGGGGGCCGGTAGCCCAGTAGCCCGGGCTCGGGAACCGAGAACCCGGGAAACCGGGAGCCGGCGACTGGTAGCCGACCGCAAGAGCAAAAAACCTGCGAAAGTGCAGGCTTTTGGAGCCGAATCGGCCAGTTTTGGTGAAAAGCCTGCAAAAGTGCAGGAATTCCCTCNGGCGACTGGTAGCCGACCGCAAGAGCAAAAAACCTGCGAAAGTGCAGGCTTTTGGAGCCGAATCGGCCAGTTTTGGTGAAAAGCCTGCAAAAGTGCAGGAATTCCCTCTCATAATGAGCCAAAGCTCAGGAATGAGCGAAAAAGCCTGCAGATTTGCAGGAATTTTCTGCTACAGGCGTGCCAACGAGCAAAAAGATGTACTTTTGCAGGTTTTCTTGGCACGGTCAAGTGGCTGAGCTGCCGGTAGCGGCAAAACTATTCAACAAACTCGCTTTTGTAGATATCCTGGCCTCTAAGAAGTGGGTGCACTAGCACTAGAGTGCGGTTTTGCAGATTTCCTGCTCCCAGTGAAGCAGCTACTTCAGCACCTGCGGGCAGTTTTCGTGGGTTTCTCATCTGCGCCAGCAGCAGCCTTGGGGGCCGGTAACCCAGTAACCCAGTAGTCCAGTAACCCGGGCCCGGGAACCGGGAAACCGGGAGCTGGCGACTGGTAGCCGACCGCAAGAGCAAAAAACCTGCGAAAGTGCAGGCTTTTGGAGCCGAATCGGCCAGTTTTGGTGAAAAGCCTGCAAAAGTGCAGGAATT
>NZ_JBZYAO010000037.1:0-84667 GCF_059820445.1 Paenibacillus sp. sgz302190 | reverse complement strand
TCAAGGATGACGTCATCAATGGAGATACCTATAGTCGAAGCAAATATGGAACGGAATTGGTACTTACCATAGCCTCCTTTTTCGTCGGTGGCGAGGCAGGAGCGGCATCCAGGGCCATGCAAGCTGAAAAGTTGGTGCTGAGTGGCACGAAGTCGGTGCAGGTGACAGAGGTTGCAAGCATAAGCGCAAGATTCGATCAGTTTGTACGATCACTGGGTGAAAAGGGCACTACCCTGGGGAGAAGTTACACGAAGCTGACTCAGGATATGAATAAGATTTTGGATGCAGAATTTATTAACCCGTTTGCACCGCAGAAGGCAGGAGTGTTTGGAGGTATACCTGAAACAACAACGCTAAGGGAACTCTTTCAGGAAGCAACGGGGAAAATATCGAATTATATGAAGAGCGAGGGAGATTCAGTCGGCCATGGAAAGGGTGGAGGTGGTTCAGGCTCTAAGGGGACGGGTAATGATGTGCCCATATTCAATGAACCAATCAAAACTAAAACGAATAAGGGGTTAGAAGTCGAATTTACAAATCCATTGGGTAATACAATCAAATGGGTTGAACAAAATCCCAAAAACATACCTAGTGCAATTGAAAGTGCTAAAAATAGTAGCAATGCTGGAAAATCCATTGAGGGTAAAGTTGGAGATTATGTTCAACAAAGGATGGAAGTAACAGGGTTCGGCTTAAAGCTAGATAACATTTCTACTGGTAAACCAGCAGGAGATATTGATATTATGACAAATAATCAAATTATAGAGGTTAAGAAGTCAATGTCTGCTGTGAAAATGGATCAAATCGATAAGTATATTAATCCAAGTAATCCTCAATTCTTTAATTATGAGGGTAGAGAGGTTATGCTATATGTTGATGAGGTTATTGATACCTCAAATGCTCAAATAACTAAAATTATTCAAGAACTCAATAGTAAAGGTATAACAGTTGTAAATTCGCTCGAAGAGTTAGGAGGAGTATTCAAGTAATGGGAATGTCAGCCTTTGTATTATTTAAACGTGGAGAGAGTGCTCCAGCAAACGGCCTATTGAGGAATCTTAATAATATATGTATTAAGGAAACCCTTTTTTTTGATAGTGATGAAGAAAATTTTAATATTGAAGGAACACTAAAATATTCTCGAGTGTATATAAGTGATATACCATTTAGAGATAATTATTCAAGACAGCTTTGCTTTAGCGTATATGATGAACCTTATGAATATCAAATAGTTAGTTTTAAATGGGATGATACGAATAGTGAATATTTTAAAGCAGTAGTGTCTGATGATTTTTATGATAATGAAGATTTATTATTACGATTTGCCCATGCCATTCTCAATATATATCCGACAGCAAAAATGTGGGTTGAGGAAGATTGGTTTTATACTTTAGAAGATTTGGAGAATATCACTAATTTGCCGTATAATAATGATTGGTGCTATAAAAATCCAAGAGATATTGCCCAAGAATAGTTATGGTGGCTGATAATGGGTTTGTCATAAATTTTGTATAAATACATTTACAATTTCCACAACAAGATCGTACAATACAACCAACAAAACCACAATGCGAGTTAACCGCCCGTATTGTGGTCTTTTTTTGCCGCGGTACCGCTAACGGTAAATAACGCTCAGAGAGTATGCGCGGCGCAATATGAAGAATTATTTTCCTAAAACACTTCAAATCGAAAACAAGCCGAGCAGCTTTGATGTTTTGCCGTAAAGAATCTTCTAGAGGCCATGGAGATACCTATAGTCCCAGTTTAAGATTACAACTTAGGGGACGGGGGTGTAAAGCAATTGACAAATCTGTTTAAATCTAAAAATATGGATATTGTTATTAAATGCTTCCCTGAATAGGTCCAATTTAATGAGTTGTTATCACGGTATTCTTTTTTGAAGAACAATGCCAATTCAATACCTTTGGACAAACCAAGTATTTATTGTAGTATTTATTTTTGGTTCGTACAGGTTAAAGAACGATATTTTGAACTGTATGGGTATGACGCAGGCATTGAGCAAGAAGGATTCAAATTATTGGAAGAGATAGATGTTGAACTTGGAGAAGGGGTAGATTGGACATTAATTGAAAAAATAGAAAATAGGTCTATTTAACTGTTGGGAATTGCATTACTGGATCAACGTCCGGGAATGGACTTTCACTTCTATCGAAACGACGAACAGTTAAGATGAAAATCACGCAAAGGAAAGGAGCTTGCCGCGGCAAGCTCCTTTTTCTCGTACACCGATGAAATCCATGAGGATCGATAATGACTAGTTTAATGATATTTATGTGTTATATTTAATGACATAAATTCATTCATAATTTACTTTTATTCAGGAAGATAAAAATTAACTATTATATTTATATATAGAAAGGCAGTATTATGGGATTATATATTTCTTGTATTGTTAAATAATATAACATTATCAGGGAGGTCGTTGAAAATGTCGACAATCAGAAAATCGTTTTTAGCCAGCGTGCTGGCAGCCGTTGTTTTATCAAGCTCCGCGTGCGGCACACAAACAACCGCTCCAGCGGCCGGACCGCAAGATGCATCGAAGACGGAGGCGGGAGAAGAAAAGGTGCTTCGGGTAGGCACATCGGGCAGAAGCGTGCCGCATTCTTACAAAAATGAGAAGCAGGAGCTGGACGGCTTTGATATCGAGGCGATAAAAGCGATCGCGGGCAAAATCGGTTACAAGGTGGAATGGATAACGGCCGATTTCAGCGGACTATCCGGGATGCTGGACGCCGGTAAAATCGATACGATCGCCAACCAGGTGGAGATATCAGACCAGCGTAAAGAAAAATATTTGTTCAGTATTCCTTATGTATACTCGGGCGGCCAACTGGTTGTCAAAAAAGGAAATGATTCGATTAAATCGCTGGAAGATTTGAAAGGCAAGAAGATAGCGGTCGGGTTAGGCACGAATAAAGAAAAATTTCTACGCGATTATGATAATGAAAAAGGAGTCAAAATGAACATTGTTACGTATGAGGATCCGAGCGGTATTGTCTATGACGTTGCCAACGGCAGGGTTGACGCCTACATTGTCGATAAAGCGAGCGGTCTTGTCAAAATTGAAAAATCCGGCTTGCCGCTGCAGTTCGCAGGGAAACCGTTTGAGGATTACATTATCGCCTTCCCGTTTGTAAAAAACGATAAGAACAAGGCATTAAAGGACAAATTCGATAAGGCTATTGAGGAATTGCAAAAGGACGGGACTATGTCGCAGTTGTCTATAAAGTTTTACAAGCAAGATATCAGCAAGAAATAAGCTTCCAGAGCGGAGAAGCGCTTAAAGCTTAACTTCAATTTTTCCGGGTGGTGAACGCAATGAATTTTGACCTGAATTATATGATAAGTCTTTTTCCGCAGCTGCTGAAATATGTTCATCTCACGCTGATTATGGCGCTGGTCGCCATGTTCTTTGCGATTGTACTAGGGTTGATACTGACGGTTATTACAAAAAGCAAAGTGAAGATAATCAGCCCGCTGGCCAATCTGTATATATCTTTCTTCCGTGGAACTCCCACCATTGTGCAAATTTTCCTGTTTTACTTCGGGCTTCCCCAGCTATTTCCGGCAATGAGCTTCGTTAATGCTTTTACTGCCGTGATCATCGGTTTGAGCTTTCGGAATGCCGCTTATTTATCTGAAGTTTTCCGGGCGGCGATTACTTCGGTTGACAACGGGCAATTGGAAGCGGGTTTATCCGTGGGTATGACCAAGTGGCAAACGATGAGGCGCATCGTGCTGCCTCAAGCGACGAGGATCGCTGTACCGTCGACCGGAAATTTCTTTATTATTTTGGTGAAAGAGACCTCGCTCGCTTTTACTGTGGGCGTAGCCGAAATTTTTGCCCAAGCGAAAATGTCTGCGGCATCGACGTATAAATTTTTCGAAAGCTTCCTGGCCGTCGCTATTGTTTATTGGATTATTACCGTGCTGTTTACGATGATCCAGACCAAAATCGAAGTCAAATTAAACAAACCATACCGTTAGGGGGGAGCACGGAATGATTAAAGTGAACGGCTTGCGGAAAAAATTTCATGATCTCCAGGTGCTGCATGATATTGAATTGGAGGTTAACAAAGGAGAGGTTGCCGCTATTATAGGTCCCTCCGGATCCGGAAAATCGACGCTGCTAAGATGCCTGAATTTATTGGAAGTACCCGAGGAAGGAACGGTTATCATAGACGATGTCGCCGTGAATATGCAAGAGTTGGGCAAGAAGGATATGTACCGTTTGAGACAAAAGAGCGCTATGGTATTCCAAAACTATAACTTGTTCAAAAACAAAACCGCTCTGCAAAATGTGATCGAATCGTTGATTGCCGTCAAAAAAATGAAGGAAGGCGAAGCCAGGCCGATTGGCGAGCGATTGCTGGAGCAGGTTGGACTATCGGGCAAATTCGATAATTACCCGTCCACCTTATCCGGCGGGCAGCAGCAGAGGGTCGGAATCGCCCGCGCGCTTGCCGTGGATCCCTATGTTATATTGTTCGACGAGCCGACCTCCGCCCTGGACCCCGAATTGGTCAGCGAAGTGCTGAATGTTATGCGTCAGCTTGCTGACAAGAATACAACGATGATTATCGTCACCCATGAGATGTCGTTCGCTCGTGAGGTTGCCGACAAAGTTATTTTTATGGCGGACGGGAGAATAGTCGAAACAGGCGGACCGGAGGACATTTTCTCGAACCCGCAAAACGATCGTACGAAAAAGTTTTTGAGCCAGCTTTCCAGTTAATGCCAAGGGGATTGCTGCAGGTTAAATGCTTATAAAAGAGGTGGCATAATGAGCGGATTAGTGCGCACACATAATTTCGACGAGATCATAGAACTTAGAGGAACCGATTCCAAGAAGCATAATTTTTATCCTGAAGATGTCATTCCGATGTGGATTGCAGATACGGATTTTAAATGTCCCCAGCCGATCGTTGATGCCATGGTGAAAAGAGCGGAGCTGGGGGTATACGGATATACGCTGAGCGGCAAAAGCTTTAATTTGTCGGTCAAAAGCTGGTTGCACGCACGTTTCGATTTTCATATCGACGAAGATTGGGTTGTTTATGCTCCGGCGGTAGTTAACGGACTGGTTAATGCGGTGCAAGCATTCACGCAAGCGGGAGACAATATATTGATCCAGTCCCCGGTGTATCATCCATTTCACCATCTCATCGCCAACAACGGAAGAACCAAAGTGCAGAATAATTTGCTGCTTCGAAACGGGAAATATGAAATCGACTTCGAAGACCTGGAACAAAAGCTGAAGGATCCGCAAACGAAAATGATGCTGCTGTGCAACCCGCATAATCCTGTAGGTCGGGTATACACCTGGGAAGAGTTAACCCGCATCGGCGAATTGTGTCTGGAGTACGGCGTTATTGTCGTGTCCGATGAAATTCATTCCGATATCGTTTACGAAGGCCATAATCATATACCTTTTCCGTCGTTGTCCGGGGAAATTAGGGATAATTGCATCATGTGTCTGAACCCGAGCAAGACGTTCAATATCCCCGGACTTCGCACGGCAGCTATCATTATCCCGAACGAAATGCTGCGCCGTACCTATGAGAAGACAATTGCGGCGAACAAAGCTGACGGTAGAACCGTTTTCGGTACGTTGGCCTTTGAAACGGCCTATAAGGAGTGCGGTTATTATGCGGATCAGTTGGTTCAATATTTGGAGGAAAACGTACGCCTTCTGACGGGTTATTTTGAACGCAATATTTCCGGGATTAACGTCATTAAACCGGAAGCGACGTATTTAATGTGGCTGGATTGCAGGCAGTTGGGCATGTCTCAGCAAGAACTGCGGGCCTTTATGCTGGAACGGTCCAAGGTGGGCTTGCATGACGGCATGATATTCGGCGAGGAAGGGGCGGGTTTTATGCGAATGAACATCGGCTGCCGCAGGGCCGTCCTGCAAGAAGCTCTGGAACGGATTGAGCGTGCGGTGAATGCATGGCGTTAGCCGCTGGCGGAGGCATGCATGCTGCGTATGGATATTGGCAGAGTGTGCCGCCGTACAATTCCGGTTTGAATTACTTGTCCTGTGAAAGAAGGTTGCTTCATGTTCGGATTGACCGGCATTAAAAAGATGCATGTATGGCAAATCGTCAAAACGGTTCTGATTGCCAGTATAGGAGGTTCCCTTTTTACGATTTTGCATTTTCCGCTCGCCTGGATGCTAGGGCCGCTTGCAGCGGTTCTGGTATGGCAGGTTGCTTTTAAGAGTAAGTTATACTGGCCGACAGGCTTGCGAAACGGGGGACAAATGCTTTTGGGATACAGCATGGGGCTGTCGTTTACCGCAGAGAGCGCCCGGCAAATAGCCGTTTCGCTGCCCTCTATGGCCATCTCCACCGCCTTGCTGACCGGTTCCAGCCTGGGATTGGCTTTCTTTATAGCCAAACGTACCGGAATCAGTCTTCCGAGCAGTATCATGGGGTGTATTCCCGGAGGGATTTCGCAAATGGTTCCGTTAAGTGAAGAAATTGAAGGTGCGGAACCGACAATCGTTACGTTCATGCAAACAATCCGGATGCTGGTGGTTACATTTATGGTGCCCTTTGTCGCTGTACACGGTCTGGCCGCTGCAGCCGCTGCGGAGGACGGTTCCCGGCCGCAAGCGTACAGCATCCTGTCAATCTCCGGCACTTCATGGTTCATGCTACCCGTCGCAATCGTGCTGGTACTGCCGGCAGCCATTTTCGCCGTAAGGTTCAAATTTCCGAACCCTTGGCTGATCGGACCGCTTATCGCTTCCGCCGTTATCTCGGCGTCCGGCATTGCCCTGCCGCACTTGCCGCAGCTTGTTGTCATTATAGCGCAGCTGTGCATCGGCATCTATCTTGGGCAAGGCATCAAGCTCAAGGCGTTAAGCGGCTGGCGCCGTCTTCTTCCTTACAGTCTTGCCGGAAGCGTTCTGCTTGTAGGCATGACGCTGGCGATCGCGTACATGCTGAGCCTGACCCAGCCGATCAGCTTTGTAACGGCGTTTTTAAGCATAGCGCCGGGCGGCTTGCCGGAGATGGGGGTTACGGCAGCGGCCATTCATGCCGACGTTTCAAATGTTGCGGCCTATCAGCTGTTCCGGGTATTCTTCGTTTTGTTCATCATACCGGTTGCGTTAAAAAAAATATTTCGCCGGCCCTTTAACCGAGAACATTCTTAAGATCATTACTCATAAAATCAACAAATGCTTTGACAACCGAAAATTCCAACGAAGCATTGCGATAGATAAGCATCGTTTCTCTAATAATCGGGTCGCCGTTTTTGGTCCGGAGATTGTGAACGAACAGCGACTTATGATTTTGCAGGCTCATGCTCGGAACGATTCCGTAGCCCATCCCGCTGTTGACCAGTTCGACGCAAGTTTCGATGCTGTCGACCTCCATTGTAGTAAGGGGCGGTACCGAAAATCTTTCCATCCACCATTTTTCGATATCTTGCCGCAAGCGGGAATCATTAATGACGTAATTGATTTTCGGAAGGCTCGGAAGATCATGGAGATCGATCGGTTCTTTAGCGATGAGGCAGAGGGGCTCGCTGGTCAGCAGCAGCGATTGCTCCGACCAACTGTGGTTTCCTCTCAGGATGCCGAGATGCACTTCTTCCTTCTGGACATAGGACAACACTTCGGGGCTTAATCCGGTTTTCACATTGATTTCCACTCCGCCGTACTGACGGACAAAGCTTTTGAGCAGCAGCGGCAAATAGTAACGTGCGAAGCTTGCGGAAACGCCGAGCCGCAATGTGCCTACGACCTGATCGTTCATATTCAAAATGCGCTCCTTGGTCCTTCTGAGCTCATGCAGCATTTGCTCCGCATATTTGACCAGGTATTCGCCCTGGGGAGTAAACTCCACACCCGTTTTGCCTCGGGATACGATCTTGGCGCCGAATTCCTTCTCCAACTGCTGTATGCGGTATGTCAGAGCCGGCTGGGAGATGTAAAGCTGCTCCGCAGCTTTGGTTATATTTTTTTTCAAATATAATGTTTTCAGAATGATCCAGTCTTTTTCTTCCATTGGTATGCTCCTGCCATAAAAATAAATTATAAAAATGGACGATAACCATTTAAAATTATTATGATTAATTATACAGGAACAGCCGGAAAAATTAAATACTCCAACATACCTTGTTACGCTAAACTGCCTGATAGCGCAACGCGGCTGCCGATACATACCCGGCAGCCGCGTCATCACAAACAGTTCGTAAGGACCATACACATTCTACAGAACGCTTGAGTTCGGTATTAGCGGTAACCGGAAGCATTCGCCGGTTTGCCTGCTTCCTGTACTTCTACAAGATACCGCCAGCAGTCTGGCTGTGAGCCATCAAGATCATAAAAACCATACACTTGTGCGAGCTCGCCGCTTGAAACAGAGCGACCGTTCCATCGGGCAACTTCCGGATCTCCGGCTAGCGCGGCAACGGCACGCCCTACAAAACGGGGCGATTCCGAGATGATGAAATGAGGTTCCTTCGCAGTCGCGTCACGCCAGCTTTCTTCCTTAACACTAAAGTGATCAAGCATGATTTCAGAACGCATCCAACCTGGAGTCACTGCTACTGCAGTGCATGTATATGGCGAAAGTTCATGGGCTAAAGACTGAGCCATACGAATGACAGACGTCTTGGCCAGATCGTAGAACAGGGATAGACGGTAGTTTCTATCGTTGTATTCTGCCGTGCCGTCCGTTATCTCAATGGCCAGTCCATTCTTTTTTCGGATTAAAAGGGGGAGCGCAAAGTGACTGGTAATAATATGCGTGTCAATCGCAAGCCGAAGCATGCGAAACCCCCGGTCAAGGGAGTGCTCCCACACGGGCACGTTCCACTGCGTCAAATATTCAGCTCCCCATACATCGTTGACCAGGATGTCCAGTCCTCCTTGTTCATTCTCAATGCGGGCAATTAGAGCCTGTACCTGATCAGGATCCAGATGATCCACTTGAACCGCTATTCCTCGACCGCCCGCATTACTTACAAGTTCAGCGGTTTCTTCAATAGTTTCAGGGCGATTGTACTCAGAACTTTGCGTCCGTGTCGTACGTCCTGTCACATAAACAGTAGCCCCAGCCGCTCCTAATTCGATAGCTATTCCTCTGCCGGCGCCGCGTGTCGCACCTGCCACCAAAGCTACTTTTCCATTTAAAGGTTTCATCGTTTGTTACTCCTTTCATTGATCTATCACCCACTATAAACCTTAAGTATGTCAGCTTGTGTCATAGTAATTGAAGGTTATTCAAAATCGCATTGGTAACAGGAGCTAGCCGGGGGCGGAAACTCGCTGCAGTGATGAAAGTGCTCCGGGAGAGAACTTACACAAAAGACAAGCGTTTCAAACGATAAAAAACCCCAGTTCGACTGGGGTTCAGGAAAGTGATAAGATGGGAGCCGGTCTGGCAACCGCTGCCACTTGCACATCGTGGAAATCTGTTCTAAATTTCATACAGAAATTGTACTGATCTCGTAAAATCGAAAAATAAGTATGAAAATTCGAATAGAATCGTGCCTAGACATGTCTGTCTAATTCGTTAAAATCTTCGGGCAACCTCGCGCGCTTGTTGAATCGCCTTTTCTTTTATCGCAGGCTCTTGCTCGGGTTTCGCGGCCATGCCTTCAACAAAAATCCCTTCGAATCCAGGAATTCCAACGAATTCCATAATGGCCTTCAGGTGACGGTGACCCATTTCTAAGTCCGCATCATCTGAGCCCGGTGACAAGAAGCTTCCGCTAGCTTGAATGTGAACTGCTTTTTTATTACCCAGCAAGCCAACCCGGCCGACATCCGGTAAATATTTGAAAGTCTTGCCTGCAACGCAAATGGAGTCGATATATGACTTCATGACGGGTGGGTACGAATAGTTCCAAATCGGAGTAACAAATACATATTTGTCTGCGGCCACAAATTGGTCCACCAGCTCACTAAGACGGGTTAGTTTCATTTTCTCCGCTTCGGTCAAATTTTCAAATGCAGTACCTGCTTGCAGCTTGCCCCAACCGCTGAAAACATCGGCATCAAGTTGAGGTATATCGATTTTATACAGATCAAGATGGATAACTTCATCATTCGGATTTGCAGATCGGTAAGCCTGTACAAACTCATTACCGACTAACATGCTGTATGATTTTTCATGATTGTGCGGATTTGCTGTAATATATAATACTGTTGTCATATTGGAAATACCTACCTTCCCTTTGTATGAAAAGCGATTGCCTACCGTAATTTTTGCGATCTGTCTTGCGGAGACGTTAGGGCGACATTATGATTGCATGTGAAACACTCCTTTATTTTTTGATAAGAGCCGATTTTGGCTCCTTACTATGCTGACGAATGGACCCTCGGGATCTGTGACAAATAATCGGCGTCGTGTCTCTCGTCACATTGTCCGGATTTCATTCGTCAGTATTTATGGAGGCTTTTTTAGCGGAACAGCATTCTTATTGGCGAATAAACCTACCTCTAAACGCGGTCGCTCTACTTCGAAAGACTTCGATAGAGGTTTATCTCATTTTTGTACAAGGGAGTATGAGTGATGAGCGAATTGGTTCGGCTGGCTAATGAATTCGAAGCACACAGGAATCACCTTCAGGCAGTGGCTTATCGTATGCTCGGGTCATTGAGCGAAGCGGAGGACGCGGTACAGGAGACTTGGCTGCGTCTTAGCCGTGCGGATGCAAGAGGGATAGAGAACATGGGAGGCTGGTTGACCACCGTTATCTCGCGGATTTGTCTCGATATGTTGCGGTCGCGAAAAGCTAGACGTGAAGAATCAATAGAAACACACTTGTCCGAGACTTTCGCGAGCCATGAGAATATGATCGATCCTGAACAAGAAGCCATATTGGCTGATTCTGTCGGTATTGCTTTACTAGTCGTGCTCGGTAATCTGAATCCTGCGGAACGGATCACATTCGTGCTGCATGATATTTTCAACGTGCCTTTCACAGAGATTGCACCAATTGTGGGGAAATCGGAGACCGCTGCAAGGCAGTTGGCGAGCCGGGCACGCCGCCGCGTTCGCGGGGCAAAGGCAATGCCGGAAGTCGACTTTGCTCTCCAACGCGAGGTTGTCCAGGCTTTTCTTGCTGCGGCGCATGCAGGCGATTTTGATGCTCTTGTCGCTGCGCTCAATCCGGACGTTGTACTTCGAGACGATCGCCAGACCGGGTCTTCAAGGGTAACACGAGGGGCGGTCGGGCTGGCAAAACAAGTTTCGGGACGTGCACAAACCGCAGCACAGCCGGTCCTCGTGAACGGAACAGTAGGAATCGTTGCGGCTCCTCGAGGCAGGGTGCTCTATGTGCTCAAATTTACGATAAATCAGGGAAAGATTACCGAGGTCGACTTGATCTCCGATCCCCAGCGCATAAGCCGGCTTGATCTGGCGGTGTTGAGCGATTGAGCCGGTTGTAGCACGGAAGCAGATATTGCCTAGTATTACGCTATTTTGCCTGTTACTTCAACGACAGAATCCGTATTTATCATCATATCGGTCGTATACAGACTGGATTAGGTCTTTATAGGGCTTGTCCCGGTCCGTATCTTCTCGATTCAAATGCCACTCCTGGAGTTGTCAAACAACTTGCAGAGTGATGGAATGGAAATGAAAAAAATATTAGCTTTTGCATTATCTCTTGTCTTCGTTTTTACTAGTGTTTTTTCTGCATCAGCTGCTTCACCTGAAAAAGAGAATCCTTTGGGTGATCTAAAAGAAGGAACAACGGTAATTCAACATGACGGTTATACCGAAACAGTTACAATAAAAATTTATAAAAATCAGGAAGATATTGATCGTGTCTTGACTGAAGCAAACAAGAAAAAGAAGGATATACTTGATAAAAACGCTAACAGCTTGCCACTGTCTGGTACCGATGTGGATTACAGTTTGGGAGGGAATAACTGTAAATATGAATCGAGTAATTCAAAAAGAGGATGTGCGTATGTTTCTGGAACATATACGGTTGGAACATTGAATAGCCATTTAGCAACAACGGTAATTGCTCAAGGTGATTATCCTTCAAAAGCAAAAGGACAAGTGGAAATCACTAGATATGGATTCGTGGGTGGTAGTCAACTGATTACTGCTACAAATACTTATACTCAAAGTAATTGGTCGAATGATGTGGCTAGCTTTGCCGTAGATCAATCTTTTACAGGACTTGTCTTTTTATCTGTCATTTATCACAGAGGATTATTTGAGTGGAACAACAATGGATCTGTTGTAGAATGGTCCGCTGAAGTTAAACAGTAAGAAATAAAAAAGAGAGATTCACTTGATATTGTGAGTCTCTCTTTTTTATTTTTTTTTATATAAATAATTAAACCCACGACAAGTATTGCTAATATTCCCAAAAACAAAAATATGTTACTCCAGTGAATAAACAATTAATCCCCTCCTTTCCTCCAATTTATTCCCATTACATCAGAATTATAACAAAGTAAACATAAATGGGGTAGTTCCAACGAAGTCCTTAGCATTAGTTTTCCGTATTTTGATTGCCCTTCTCAGATACAACTTCCTTTGAAATTCACTGGACTCTTTCTGTTTCTTTATCAGCAAAGACGCAATCTGTTCCTTCGTCAGTTTATAAATGAGAAGTCGTGTGCGAAATTTTTGTAGCGTCCGAGATGCACTTCGGGAGAGTACTGCCATTTCCTCGGGCTGGAGGTAGTGCGCGACCACGGGAAGAGAAAGTTTCTATCAACATATATGCGTTGTGATGTCAAATATTTTGAACTGAATTTGAAGATCGGGAGCGCCGTATTGTATACTGTCGGTAATAAACAAGGGCATGGATGGTGAAGCTGGTGGCAGCCGATTTTACGTTGTACGAAGAGCAAATGATCAAAAAGCTGAAACGCTGGGAAATCAGGCTGCACAAGGCGCCGGGGTTGGTGGAGAAAACTTCCAGATCCGTCCAGACGCGCATAAACAAGATGATACCGGAAAAAGTGCACCAGACGATTACAGTAACGGTGAAAGGCATCGTTCAGTCGACTTTATTCGGAATGAATTTCATTCCGAGCCATGAACCGATGTTCGGTTCGACGCTGGCCGAGAGCGATGCGAAAGCCGAAGAGCTGCTGTCCCTTTACAAAAAGATCGCCGCCGCCGAAGGCGCCGGTACGGGAGCGGGGGGGATACTGCTCGGGCTTGCGGATTTTCCGATCCTCATCGGCATCAAGATGAAGTTCCTGTTTGAGCTGGCCCACGCTTACGGTTACTCGACGCGGGATTACCGGGAGCGCCTGTTTATTTTGTATGTGTTTCAGCTTGCCTTCTCGAGTCAAAGCAAAAAGCCCCAGCTTCTGGCCGCGATTCACGGCTGGGACGATATAGCGGTGGCGCTGCCGCCGGCCGCGTCGTACACGGATCATGTGGACTGGCTGCAACTGCAGCAGGAATACCGGGATACGATCGATTTTCGCAAAATGCTGCAGCTTATTCCCGGCATCGGGGCTGTCGTGGGAGCATGGGCGAATTACGGGCTGTTGGAGGAACTGGGGGAGGCGGGGATGAACTGTTTTCGCATCAGAAGGCTGCATGATAAAGAGAAGTTATCCGGGGGAGATTGACGACGGTGCGGCCAGCCGTTCGTTAAGCGGCTCGGGAAGCCGGTAAAACCTGCGAAAAAGCAGGTTTTTTTGTTGGGAGCGGCTCGTTTCGGGGAAAAACCTGCGATTGTGCAGGAATTTCCGCTCAAAATGGGTCCGAGCCCATGTGTTCGATGAAAAGCCTGCACATTTGCAGGAATTTTCCGTTGTCAGCGTATGAACGAGCAAAAAGCTGCACTTTTGCAGGCTTTCCCCGCGTTGCTAAAGCTGGTGGCTCTAGCCTGCGAGTTGCTCAGCAGCCTGACTTTTGCAGTTTTTGCCTGTTGCGACATGGTCGACCGACCGCCGACATGCGGTGCAACACCGCGCGCTGAGGGCTGCGTGCGGTGCGTCAGCCCTCAAGCCAGGGTGGGCAGTTTGAGCCTGGCGTAAATCGGGAAACGGCCAGGCGTTGACACTGACAGTGACGCGATGTAGACGGTGGCGGTGGCCGGAATCAGGGCATTTTAGTGATTTACAACACAAGCTGATTGGTTATATAATAGTGCTAAACCGATGATGTGATTTTTTTCACAACCTAACCTGCAGACCGTCGATTCGGCTGTGACATCTGGGACGGCGGGTTTTCAGCCAGACGCTTGGCACACACAAAAAGGTCGACTGGGGAACAGCCACGGGGTATTTTGTGATAATTTTCACATTCCAAAAACATGCAAGAGGCGCAAACAAGTCCAGCATTTGCCCTCCGTGCATCCAAACACATGATGGATTGCTGCCAAGTCAAAGCGCATCCTTTTTGCCGCTTATGCATGTTCTTTTTTTCACAAACTATTGGTTAGTCAAAAAGAATCGGAGGAGTGGTTGTTATGAGCACAAAGCTCAAAGTTGTCATTCTCGGAGCGGGTTACGGCGGGATTGTGACGGCGATCAGGCTGCAAAAGAAAATCAGGTCTGGCGAGATCGTAGTGACTCTCGTCAACAAGCATCACTATCACTACATCACAACGCATCTGCACATGCCGGCGGCAGGCACCGACCACCATGACAATGCGCGGGTGAGCATTGCGGAGCTGATCGATGAAAAGAAGGTGCAGTTTATTAAATCGACGGTCACCCGAATTATTCCGGAGGAGAAGCAGGTCGTACTGGAAGATCGAACTTTATCGTACGATTATTTGGTCGTCGGGCTGGGCAGCGAAACGGAGACGTTCGGCATCCCGGGAATGAAGGAGCACGCCATGTCGATCAAAAGCATCAACAGCGTCCGCTTTATCCGCCAGCACATCGAGTACATGTTCGCCAAATACAAAATGGAGCCGGAGCGCAAAGATTATTTGACCTTTGTCGTCGGCGGAGCGGGCTTCACGGGCACCGAATTCGTCGGTGAGCTGGCCGACCGTGTCCCCGTGCTGTGCAGGACTTACGATGTGAGCCCGGCGCTGGTTAAAATCATTAATGTGGAGGCGTCGCCGGTCGCCCTTCCGCCGGGTATGCCGGCCGACCTGGTCGAGTACGGAATGGACGTTATGCGCCGCAAGGGCGTCCAATATAAGCTGTCGACTCCGATCAAGAAGTGTACGCCGGAAGGCGTGCTGCTGGGGGACGGCGAGTTTATCCGGTCGGCGACCGTGGTATGGTCCGGCGGGATTCGCGGCAACTCGCTGCTGGAGTCGGCGGGTTTTGAGGTGCAGCGCGGCAGGGTCAAGGTGGACGAATACCTGCGCTCCTGCCAGCACCCTGACGTATTCATCGTCGGGGACTGCTCGCTCGTGATCAGCCCGGAGGGCGCGCCGTATCCCGCCAATGGGCAGATCGCGGTGCAGCAGGGCGTAAGCGTGGCGCGCAATCTCATCCATTTGGCGCGGACGCGGCCTTTGCAGCCTTTTGCATATGATTACAAGGGAACCGTAGCCACGCTGGGAAGTGGGGAAGCGATCGGGCTGTTGAAGGTGAAAAAGGTCAAAGGCCGCCTGGCCGCACTTTTGAAAAAAGTCATTGACGCCCGGTATTTGCTCATGATCGGCGGCGTGCCGCTGGTCTGGAAAAAGATGATTTTCAAGCAAAGGTCGCTGACGCGAAAAGATCATGTCTCGGGCTGAGGGGAGCGACGGAACGGAGCGGAGCGGCGAAAACAAGCAAAGAGCTGCGCTTTAAGCAGCGGGGCTGCCGAAAGGCGCAACTCTTTGACGATTATTTCACCTGATTAATAACTCGTCAGCAGCCAGTTTTGCTTGGCCCAGCTCAGTTTGCCGGCGCCCGACCCGTTGGAAGCGGTAAGTCTCGCTTTTAGCGTGGAAGGATCGCCTGGCGTATAGCTGTAAGGCAGAGTGCTGAATTTGTTCCAAGAGAAAGCTTTCACTGCCGCAGGGACAGGAGCGAGCGGACTGCCGGATGTGTCGCTGCTGCCTCTGAACGAGGAGCCGTCCAGGGAGTACATCGTATCCAGCGCGCGGATTTTGCCTGTGTAGCTTGCGTTAGACGCATCCGCCTGATTGTTGCGGATCGGGAACACGACGTCGATGATTTGCGACTTCTCAACCAGTACGGCTCCGTCCTCGGTGGAAATGGCTCCGTTGCTCGTAATTCCGAAATGGTAGCCCTTCGAGCTTATCGCCGATTCCATGGCGGAAGTTATTTTTTTGCTGGCAGCCCGTGCTCCGGCGCTATCCATAACGATATTATAGGCGTGCACATTCCCCCCTCTGAGGCGAGGCATGCGGTCCTGAACGTCCTGATAATAGTTGTGGTGCAGCGTAACCTCAAGGTCCGCATTGTCGGAGGCGAATTCGGTCGAACCGACGAGGTGGCCTTTCTTTTGTGACGCTGCGATAGCGATAATATCGTTCTTGCTCAGGCCCACGGCGCTGCTTCTCAAGTAAGCGTACATCGGATAAGCCGATTGATTGGCCTCCATCGCATTGATTTGCTGCGTTACCCAACTGTTCGAGCTGCGGTCATCCGCCTTAAAAGTGGACCAAGAAACCGTAACGCCGCTGCTTCCTTTTTTCACATCGAGCACGCCGTCGTAAGCTTTGTTGAACGTGCAGTGGTCGACCCACACTTTGCTTGTTTCTTCAATCGTCACGTAATCCCAGTCGTTTTTGTCGTAATTGCCTTTGGTCGATTCGTCCCACTCCCACAGCTCGTCGAATTCGAGGTTGCGGATAATGACATTGGAGCTGCGTTTGATCGTAATGGCCCCATGCTTGATCTTCGCGCCGTTCGCGGAAAAGATCGTCAAACCGTTGAAGCTGTCGATGGTCAGCTTGCTGACGCCGGTCGTTTTGAGCACAGGATGCGTAAGGGCGCTGTTATGCGCGCTGAAAGGAGAAGTTTTGGCTGCCGACGGAAGCTCGTTCCAGCCCAGACTCAGGTCGTTCATAATCTCGACGACTTTGACACCGGAACCTTTCTTGAGCGCAGCGGCCAAATCCGTCGCATTGTACACTTTTTTGTAGCGCGAATCCGTTTCGGCGATATTGCCGCCTCCTGCATTGCCGGCCGAGAAGCCTGTCAGGTCGTACTCGTTGGCGGCTGAAGCATTCAGCGGAGACAGGAGTACTAACGAGATGGCAAGCAGCAGCGACAACATTAACGCCGTATAAACTTCAATTCTTTTTCCCAATTTCAAAGTATGCATGTATGTCCTCCTCGATTAGTGGCCTGCCGCGCCGATATCTGTGCCGGATGGCGTACCTGAGCCGATCAGATCGCTTCCTTTAGCCAGCTTCAGGAAATTCCCGAGATTCGGGGAACCGTCCGCGTTGCGGGACAGAGAAGGCGTCAAGCTGACAAAGTCGGCGTCGCTGGCAACCAGCCCTTTGGCATTCGTGCTTTTGCTGGATTTCCACCAAACATTCGTGCTTTGCACGTCGGTTCCGCTCGTTTTGTCGCTGGCCCCGCCTTTATAGGACAAATTGTTGCTGAACTGGTGCGTGCCTGCGTCAAAGGCAAAATTGCTCTGGCCGTTGTCAAACGACGTATTGTTTTTGAGCGTGATCGAGCCCGGATTGCTGTTGTAGGTGAAGCCGTGTTTTTTGTTTTGATACGCGATGGAGCCTGTGACGATGTGATTGACGGCAATTTTATCGCCGCCCAGTTTGAAGCCGTTGCCGTCGCTGTTGCTCGTCGACTGGCCTGACGAAGTTTGTCCGTTATGGTGCGCGATGCTGTTCTTGATCGTTACCGGGCTGATCGCGCCGGTTTCCTGCTTGGCGAAGAGATCCCAACCGTCGTCCGTATTGTAAGCCGCAATGCATCCGTCAAAAACATTGCCCGGTCCGACTGTCAGCTTCGCCGCGAATCCGTCGGCATCTTCCCCGTTGTCCGGGTCGAAGTTATCGTGGGAATAGGAATTCACGATTTCGTTATTGCTTGGCCACTCGTTTTTGGGCGCTGTGGAATTGTACCTGCCGATCTGCAGGCCCGTGTCCCGATTGTGATGGACATCAACATTCTCAACGCGGTTGTTGTTGCCCGCGACATAGATGCCGTTATCAGCCGAGCCTTTAACTTCCAGCCCTTTGATCGTCCAATAGCTGCCGTTGATCTGCAAGCCTCTGGCGTTCTTCGAAACGTCGGAAGAATTATAAGGCTGCGAGGAAAAATCGAGCACAGGTTTTTCCGAGTTATAAGCCACGAGTTGCTTCTTGGCGCTTGATGTTCCGTTGTTCGTCCGTTCGATCGTAATTTGCGTCGAGTAAGCGTAGGTTCCACCGCGCATGTAAATGATGTCGCCAGGGGCTGCTTTGGCAATGGCTGCCGTCAGCGTAGTCGGGCTTGCGAGCGTTCCCGCATTGCTGTCCTTGCCGTTAGGCGCCACATAAATGTTGGTCGCAGCCGAAGCCATAGGCGCAGGGGCCATCACTGCAACTGCAAGAAGTGAAGATAAAACGACTGCCGGGGTTTTTACGAGTTTCTTTTTTTCCATATAATCCACATCCTCCTAAAAATAAATGGTTTTATACACCTGCATGTCCGAGTACGGCCGCATGCCGCTCAAACGCTTTCATAAATCACCGCCTTTGCAACTTTGGAATTTTGTGGGCTTGCAAGTTCAGGTATACCGAATTCCGCGGATTGCTGCAATAATCATTATGTTATTGTCTTGTTTTTGGCTTGAAAATACTGGCTTTTTTTGTGTCTATAATCAATTTTTAAGAAAATAATCATTACATAAGACGTTGGTAAAAAGGCCATAATTTTCTTGTTCTATTGCCGATTGGATGCAGAAGTCCTTGCTTGACACCGCTGATTTTAATGTGATAAATTTGGTTGTGTCAAATTAATCAATCGTTTAATTAATAGGGGGAGCACATGAAACACGCATTATCCTTACTGATGAAACATCCGGCAGCCAAAAGCGCCATTCTGACAGCGCTCATGTTTCAGATTATTTTCTGCGTCATTTGGATGACGGGATACAGAGGAGTAACGGACAACGTCAATCATCTTAAAATCGCCTTGGTCAGCGAAGACTCAGGAGTGGGTCAAACGATCGCCGACAAGCTGAAGGAGCAGCTGCCTTTTTCCGCGGAAAAAGTCGAATCCCGGCAAGCCGCCATGGATAAACTGGAAAACAGAGAGGTTCACCTGGTTGTGGCGTTGTCCGCGGATTTCACCAAACAATTGCAAACTCCGGGTCAGCAAGCGAAAGTTGAATATTATATCAACGAATCGAATCCCCAGATGATCAAGAGCGTCATGCAGGGAGTAACGGCTGTTATTACGGCGAACGCCAATAAAGAGACGGTGGCGGCGGGGGTACAAGCTGCTCTCGGCCAACTGCAGGTGCCTGCTCAACAGGCTCAAAATATGGCTCAGGGATTATCGGAAAAGGTGATGTCCGATACTCATTCCCTGCATCCGGTTAACGGGATGAATAATCAGATGCTGCCGATGATGATGTTGCTGGCTTCTTTTGTCGGCGCCATGATTATGCAGTTGAATATGCAGCAAGCCGCCATGGCAGTAGGCGCACGCGCGGGCAGATGGTCGATCTTCGGGGCTCGGGTGGTTATCAATCTCGTGTCTTCACTGATCATATCGGCAATCGGCTCCGCATTGGTGCTGGCGTTCGGCGGGCAGAGCGAAGGAGGCTATGTATCCATTTGGCTGTTCCAAAGCTTGTTCCTGGCCACCTTTATGTTCTACTCCCAGATGTTCCTGCTGTTATTGGGAATGCCCGGCATGCTGCTTAACATCATCAGCCTGTCGGTCCAGCTTGTCACTTCGGGAGCTACGATTCCAAGAGAGCTGCTGTCCGGATTCTACCATGGCATAAGCGATTATTTGCCGGCGACCTATGCTGTTAACGGCATGATGAACCTGATTTTTGGAGGCCCGTCCGTCGGCTATTCTGTTGGCATGCTGTTCCTGGCAATGGCAGTTTGCTTGAGCGTAAGCGTCCTTGCGGTTATGCTTAAGAAGTCAAAGCCTGCAATGAATGAAGAAAGGTTCGGCCATAAGGCTTCAAATCCGGCTTAGAAAGGAAGAGGCTAGTGAATCAAGGCGAACTCGCCGCCAAGCAAAGAATACTCCAGGCCGCCAAAATGCTGTTTGCCAAACAGGGCTTCGATGCGACAAGTATTCGCCAGATTTGCGAAGCGGCAGGAGCCAACACGGCTCTCGTGTCTTATCATTTTGGCGGAAAGGAACAGTTGTTCAAAGCCATCTACGAATACTATTACAGACCGGAGAGATATGAGCTCTTTTATCAATTAATAGGTGATCCCGGCGCTGCGCTGAAGGCTTTTATTAGCTCTATTGTTGGCTACCGCTTTGAAGAGCCGGAGCTGATGGTGATAGCCTCCCGGGAGATGACGACGCGCTCCAAACGTGCGGAGATGATACGCGGGCATTTGCTTCCGATATGGGAACTGCTGCAGCAAATTCTGGAGGAGGGCCGGAGGCTATCTGTTTTCCGGTTCGAATCTATGGACTATGCCATGACAGGCATTATGGGAATGGTGTTTTTTCCTCCCAATACTATGGTGGTGGAACCTTTGCTTGAAAAGCCCATTACATATGAGGATATGTCCAAGTATATAACGTTGTATGTCTTCCGGATGCTTGGAGTCCCGGAGCATGCCGGAGGAGATCCGATATGAGCCGGATCGGTGCAACGCCGCCGCGCTCCATCGGGAAAATCAAGCTTGCGCTTGTATGAGGCCGCCTGTGACCGCCTGACGGGCAGCCGGCCGCAAACGACCGCGCTGCTGCCCAAGTCCAGGGCCATCTTGCCAGGCTCCAACTCCACGATTGATTGCGGATTGCCGAATTCGATCCTGATCCCCGATGGGAATCGGCCGGAACGAAAGTCAGTTTCTCTGACGAGCGGCTTCATGTTGCGTTATCCCGGAAAGTTTACATCGTTAACATTTAACGGAATGAATGGGCAAGGTAGTAAGGGGGTTCGAAAAATTCCGCTCATCGCAAGATGACATTCCCTAAATCGGATGAATTCCGGCCAATTCGCGAAACCTTTCCTCTTGTGAGAACATGCAATAACTCGCCGTTGCACTCCTCGAAATCCCCTGCCAAGCCCCTTAGTTCACGATCGAATACAAAGCCCAGCTTTTTTAAAACTCCCAATGACGCTGTATTTTGTGAATGGGCCTTAGCAAACAATCGGTCTAATCCAATAACATCGAAGGCATAGGCTGCCAACGCGGCGGCTGCTTCAGCTGCATAACCATTACCCCAATAATCACGGCCAATCAAATAATACAATTCTTTATCAGGAGCAATGAAATCAAGCACACCCACACCGCACCAGCCAATGAAAGCGCCTGTTGCTTTGCTTCGAATCGCAAATGAGTATTTAAACGGCATGTCGAAGGGGGTATTGTAACTGTCGATTAGCCACTTGAATAGTCCTTTATATTCTTCAGATGACAAGACGCCCATATGCATATAAGTAAACAATTCCGGGTTTTGCATCAGCTCAAACGATTCCATCAAATCATTTTCAATATAAGGACGAATGATCAGGCGCTCCGTTTCCAGGCGCATCGTAGTTAATTCGGTTTGCATCTCGGTTCCCCTCTTGTCTGTATTGTTATAATACGGGCGGTTTACCACGAAATAAGGGTGCTCGGTTCGTTACATGTAGAAAAACCTTTGGGGAGCATTTTTAAGACTTGTACGTTTCTGTGCGAAATCCGGCATTATCTCTTAGCGTAATCTGCAACCCTTGAAAGATGCTATGGATAGTTTGATTTTAATCGAAGTTACCATCTGGATAAGATCATGCTCGACTGCCATTTAGCGGGATAAGCTCCCGATATGGTTCTGGGATAATTATATTTTATACAAAGTGCTGAAAGCAGTATAATAGGGGATAGAAACAGAGGTGAATGCAATGGTAAAGAAAAAACGGCCCCAGGCTTCTCCCGAGCCTGCTGCCCAGGAGAAGCCGGCTATGCTCAAGGATTTGCTGCGACCGGACGTCGTGGATCGGCTGAAGGCGCAAGCGGACGCAATGAAAGCCGAGGAAGCGGAGCGCAGAGAAGAATCCCGCAAGCAGGCTGAAGCAGCGCGCAAAGCGGAGGAGAAGCGGCTCGAAAACGACTTCGAGCATTTGCTGAACAAGAGCAGCCTGGACTGGCGCAAACATAAGTAAACCCGTTCGTGCGGCAATGTCGAACGGTGGCGAAGCGGACGGCACACCATCGAGAGGCAGCTTCAGACTGTTGAGAACCCCCCCGCGTCACTATCGATAGCCACAAACTGCCTGGTCGCACGAAGAAAACCTGCAAAAATACATGAATTTGCGTCCCTGATCGCTGCCTACGAAGAATTCCTGCAAAAGTGCAGGCTTTTCAGCGGGGACATGGGCTCAGGTTCACTTTCAGAGGAAATTCCTGCACTTTTGCAGGTTTTTCGCCAAAATAAACCAATTCCACGGGAAAAACCTGTACTTTCGCAGGTTTTCTCCCTGCTAAGCTGCCTTGTCCTACCACTCCAGCTCCGCAAACCGTGAAGGGGTGGCGTGGTACACACCAGCTCCGCAAACTGTGAAGGAGAGGCGTGGTACACACCAGCTCCGCAAACTGTGAAGGAGAGGCGTGGTACACACCAGCTCCGCAAACTGTGAAGGAGAGGCGTGGTACACACCAGCTCCGTAAACTGTGCAGGAGAGGTGTGGTACACTCCAGCTCCGTAAACCGTGAAGGGGTGGCATAGTAGGGGGGAAGAACGGCTGTACACCTCTGCCGCTTATGAACAATCTGAAGCTGCCTCGCGAAGAGGCAGCTTGAATGGAGGACCGCCGATGAACCAGGCGCGGCCTTGGATTCGATTCGCAATCATGCTGGCCATGATTGCGCTTACTGCCTGCGGCGCGGGCGCACAGCCCGCGTCGGAAGAGGCGGCGCGGCCTGAAGCNGAGGACCGCCGATGAACCAGGCGCGGCCTTGGATTCGATTCGCAATCATGCTGGCCATGATTGCGCTTACTGCCTGCGGCGCGGGCGCACAGCCCGCGTCGGAAGAGGCGGCGCGGCCTGAAGCGCCGGCCTCGCCGCAAGCGGCAGGCGCCGCGCAGGCGGTTCCCGCCGGGCAGCCCGCCGCAGCCGCACCGGCGGCATTGCCGTCGGCGCAGCCGGCCGCGGCCGGCGCGGAGCCGGACCGCGCGGCGATCGCCAGCCGCTACCGCGCAAGCGTCCCGGCCCGCTGGGGCGAGCATGTGCCCGGCGTGATGACGCGGCTGCGCACGCAGGACAAAGTCATCGCCCTTACGTTTGACGCCTGCGGCGGCAAGGAAGGGAGCGGGTTCGACAAGAAGCTGATCGATTATCTCGATCAGGAGCAAATACCGGCCACCTTGTTCATCAATGCAAGGTGGATCGACGCCAACCCGGACGCGTTTGCGAAGCTGGCCGCCAATCCGCTGTTCGAGATCGAGAACCACGGCTCCGAGCACCGGCCCTTGTCCGTAACCGGGAAAGCCGCTTACGGGATCAGCGGCACGAAGAGCGCGGCCGAAGCGTTCGACGAGGTGCAGCGGAACGAGGACAAAATCGAGAAGCTGACAGGCCGCCGCCCTTTGTTTTTCCGCTCGGGAACGGCTTATTACGATGATGTGGCGGTGCAGATCGTCCAGGATTTGGGGTTGCGCGCGGTCAACTATAACGTGCTGGGGGACGCAGGCGCTACCTACAACACGGAGCAGGTGTACAAAGCGCTCATGAAATCGCAAAACGGCTCCATCGCGCTCATGCACATGAACCACCCCGAGAAGGACACCGCAAAAGGGGTGATGAAAGCCGTGCCGAAGCTGAAAGAGCAAGGCTTCACTTTTGTCCGGTTGGCGGATTACCCGCTGGAATAACCGTGGCGGTGACCGCTCACTGTCTGCGGCTGCACTTCAACGCGTGCCCGGGAATCGCCCCCTGCGCTTACGTAAACCAAAGATCGCGAAACCGCACCCAGCCGAGCGATTCCAGCGATATCCCCCGGATCGCCGGGTGGAACGCGGTTTTCAGGTGCTTGCGGTACAGGAACAGCAGGTTGTGCCTTTCTTTGAGTTCGGCTTCGATTCGCCTGAAGATGCCGGCCCGCAGTCCGGCGTCGGGCTCCGCGAGAATCAGCCGGAGGCTTTGCTCCAGCGTCGTGCGCACGTCCGGCAGCGCATGCTGCTGCATGCTTTTGTACAGATCGATGAGCCGCAGCTCCCGGTGTTCGTCGAGCATGACGGCAAAGAGCAGCAAATCCGCCGCCATGCGGGCTTCGCCTTTGAACTGCTCCGCGGGAATGAGCCGGATGTCCAGCGCAATTCCCGATTGGGCGCACACCTGCCGCACAGCCTCGGCGTCGGCTTCGTACTGCGGAATCGTCGCCAGCGTCAGCGTTTCGCCGCGGTACCCGGCGGCTTCCAGCTTCCGTCTGATCTCTGCGGGGTCCCTGGGGGTCTCGCGCAGCCCGGTATCGTGCGAATCCGGCCAAAAGCTGTCCCCGTATTCAATAACATCTCCCGACAGCCGCTCCAGCAGCAGCGCCCGGTCGATCGCAAAGTCAAGCGCCGCGCGGATTGCCCGATTGGCGAGCGGCCCGCTTTTCAGCTCATTGACGGTTATGAATTTGCAGGTCATACCCGACTGGCGGACTTGCTGCCACTGATCGGCGTTCATATCGGACATCCGCACATTGTGCATCACCTGAAAAGATTGCCACTGCTCCGGATGGCCGCGCTGCTCTTCTTCCGTCAGCGTCCACACCTCCACCCGGTCCAAAAACCCCCGTCCCTGAAAATAAGGGGCGAAAGCTTCCAAAATCCAGACTCCCCGCTCCTGCCCGGCAAGCCGAAAAGGGCCGGTGCCGACAGGCGCTGCGCCAAACTGCCCGCCGGCCGCCTCGCCAACGTCCCGGGGCACAATCGAAGCGCGATTGGTCGTCAGAAAAGCGAGAAAAGCTTCGTTGCGCTCCGCCAGGAGGATGCGTATCGTCGTATCATCGGGCGTCTCCATTGACTCGATTCCCGCATAGGCCCAGCTGTACAGCCCGCGCGGCGCAAGCTTTTGGAGGCGTTCGAGCGAATACTTCACGTCTGCGGACAGCATCTCGCGGTTGTGATGGAAGAGGACGCCTTTGCGCAGATAAAAAGTCCACAATGTCCGAGTATCATCGGTTTCCCACGCATGGGCAAGGTGCGGAACAATCGCGCCGCCCTGCGAATCCATCCGCACAAGCCCGTCGAACAGCTGATTGACAAGATGGGATTCGCCCATGTAATGGATCGCTGCGGGATCGAGAGAATGGATCGTCTGCGGCAGCGGGAACCGCAAAATATCCGTCCGCCTGTACCCCTGAACCTCCGAGCGAAAGCCGAACTGGCCGGACAGCCACTCCTGAAACTGCTCCCGCAGCACGGAAGCTTCCTCCACCGATTGCAAAAGCTCTAGCGCCGAGCGCAAATCCTGCTTTTCGACCATCTCCTGCGCTTCCTGCAGAGCAATCTGCTCCTTACGGGCCAAAAAGACCATCTCCGAGCGGTTTCCCCGCCCCCTTTTCGGCGTCCATGTCAGCCACTGCTCCTGGCTCATCCGTTTCAAGAGCATGACCATATTGCGATGGGTACAGTCTAGCAATCGCGCAAGCTCCTCAATGTGAGTATCGAAAGGCACTTCTTCATGGATGTGCGGAAAAGAGCGCCTCAGCGCCAAATAATGCCGCCGTATTTTCATCTTCTTTGCTCCCGTCGGTCTGCCGTTTGTAAAACATGAAATTTCCCTGGATAAACTTGCACTTTTTCTTCCTATTTTCCAGGTTACAATAAAAGGGAGAAATAAACAAACCGTTCCACTTAAAACGAACACGGGAGTGAAAGTGCATGAGAGATCCGGCGCCATGGCAAAAAAGGTACGGCAGACTGCTGCTGCTGTCCTTATTGTTCGGTCTGGTCAGCCAGTATTTGTTTGTCGGCAAAGCGGCGGGGGTATCCGTCATTTTGTTTTTGCTCGGTTTTTACGGCATCTTTTTTTACGCGGTCAAGGGCAGAATCGGCGGCTTCGAAAAGTGGCGGGGGCAGGCTCATTCGGGCTGGATATTGCTCGTTCCGATCGGATTGCTCGCGTTCACGTATGTTATGTTCGCCAACGGCCTTTTTCGGGCGCTGAACGGGATCGCCTTGCCGATTCTGATCGTCGCCCAGACGATGCTGCTGACCCGCAGCGGTACGCATCCCTGGTACCGGATCGGATTTGTGCAGGAAATCGTACATCAAAGCGTCGTGAAGCCGATTTCCCATATTTCCGCTCCGTTCGGCCTGATCCGGGATATTGCGCCTTCGAGCGGCAGACCCGATTCCACTTTGGGCAGGCTGCGCCAGGTCGCCTTCGGCTTGCTGCTCGCCGCGCCGATTCTGGCCATCGTGATTGCTTTGCTTGCATCGGCGGATCAAATCTTTTTCGCATGGGTATCGGAAATTCCCGATTGGTTTGCCGGGGTCTCGCCAGGCGAAGGGATCGTGCGTACCGGCGTAGCCGGCGGCCTTGCGCTGTACACGTTTTGCTACATATGGGGATTGTTGTTCCACAAATCGGACGATCGGGCGGACGGCGTTGCCGCCACGCTGGAAAAAAGGGAAGAGCACGAGCTGAATGTATTTGCGCTCAGCCCTGTGGCGGCAGGCACTTTGCTGCTAAGTGTGAACCTCGTATACGCGCTGTTTGCGGCGATTCAGTTTTCTTACCTGTTCGGTGCGGCCGACGGTTTGCTCCCTGCGGGAGTCGCTTACGCGGAATACGCGCGCAGAGGTTTTGCGGAGTTGGTTTTCGTATCGCTTATCAACCTGGGACTGCTGTTCGGCGGGCTGCATCTCGTTCGCTCGGCAGGCGAGTGGGCGGAACGAATCCGCAAGCTGCTGCTGAGCCTGCTGGTCGGCTGTACCGTCGTTATGCTTGTTTCCGCCTACAGCCGGCTTTCCTTGTACGAGGACGCTTATGGTTTTACAGTGACAAGGCTTTTGGTTCACGGATTTATGCTGTATTTGGGCGTGCTGCTTATCATCGCCTTTGCCCGGATTTGGCAGGAGCGGTTGTCGCTGTCCAAAGCGTACGTCTGCGTATCCATTCTCGCTTATTTAACGATCAACTACGCGAATCTGGATGCGCGCATTGCGGAGGGCAACATCGAACGCTACGAACGCACGGGTGCGATCGACTTCCCTTACCTGGGCGAACTGTCCACGGATGCGCTGCCCGCCCTGCTGGAACTGCAGTCCCGGCATCCGGATCTGGCTCCGCTGAAGAATGCCGTCGCCAGCATAAAAACCCGCTCCGCAGACGAGGGGCACTGGCCGTCCTGGAATTATTCGAAACAACGGACGTCGCGGTAAAATTGTTTAACCGGCCTTTACTCACTGGAGCGGGAAAGGGCATCCCAACTGGCTGACCACAGTCGGGATGCCCTTTCATTTGGCCGTTCTACGGCCGGTGCAGCAGGTCGCGTTATGCAGCTCGGCAGCGGTAGCGGCGGCAGCCCGGAAACCGACGCCCAGAGCCGGATCGCCCATCTGCTTGACTGCCTGGCTGCGCGAAGAAAACCTGCAAAAATACATGAATTTGCGTCCTTGATCGCTGGCCACGAAGAATTCCTGCAATTGTGCAGGCTTTTCATCGAGCGCAGGGGCTCGGACTCATTTTCATCGAAAATTCCTGCACTTTTGCAGGTATTTCACCAAAATGAAACATTTTTACAGAAAAAACCTGCACTTTCGCAGGCTTTCTCCTTGCCAAACCACCTCGCATGCCACCAAACCAATCGTCCGGCGATTACTCGGTGATAAACCCTGGGCGGGATGAATGAAAGCGCCTCCCATATCTTGATTTTTAAGCTCCTGCAGTTGGGATTCGATGACTTGCTACGACATGCCGTCGTTCCATACCCATAGAGGGGGGACGAAATTCTTGCCCGAGGATTTGTATCGGGTAACGCCGCCTACGGCGTTTGCCAAATACTGCCTACTGTATGTACAGTACCAGGGGGAGGTTCGGATAGCACGCCGAAACAAGTTTTTTTGGCGAGCGTTCCATTTCCAAATCTAAAGAAACTTTCCAGTGGAACCTACGTCTAACTTGGCAAAGGAGAATGATCAGGATGAACAAATATTTAACTTTGCTGTTGGCCGCAGATATAGCTCTTCTGTCCGGTCCGCAGTACACCCGGGCAGAGCAGGCGCTTGCCGCGCCAAGCGATATGCCTTATGTTACCCTGCTTGACGAATTTACGTTGTATGCAACCAACAAAACAAAACCGGATGAGGCAATCGGCTCGCTAAGCGCTCTCCAATCCGTCCGGCTTGCTCCGATCGAGAGCGACAAGCTGCTTGGCATTACGCATCAGGATAAGGTGAAGGTTGTGACGTGGCTTGGCGAAGCATGGATTAACTTGAAGGAAGGCGCGTACAAGTACGGCCAACTGGAAGTTCGGGAGCAAACGCTGACTTTGCTTGAACAGGAAACCCCCATTTACGATTCGCCTATGAGAACAACCGAATATACACTCTCGCCGCAAAAGGTGCAGGCGGTTGCCTCCATCGATGCGTGCGATCCATACACCCCTTGTTATTCGAAAGATAAGTGGTATTTGATCCGAACCTCGTGGATGGGAGAAAAATGGATTCGTCCCTACCATTATGCCGAGAAATATGTAGGCATTCCGGTGGACGGCATGATAGCTATCGCACAGGATAGCGACGTGTACATGCTTCCCTTCGAAAAGTCGTTGACTGACGAGCCGAAGCTGACTCCTCAAGTGGTGAAGCCTGTTGCGAAATATACTCAGCAGTCGCGAATGGTCCCTCCAAGCGTCTGGTATCAGATCGAAACCCCGAAGGGACTTAGATGGATTCATTCGGATGACGCTTATGGGCTTGGAATTGAAGGGGTGGAGCGGGTCGACCTTAAACTCGACATTCCTGTCCCGTTCCAATATTTCCAAGTCCCTTTCTCCTCCTATGCGGAGCCGGCAGGGCAGCAGCAGCCGCAAACCGTTCACGCGATCGGCAAAAGAGAAGACTGGTACTTCGTTCTGGCGGACGGCTCCGGTAAATGGATCAACCCGGCCAAAGAAATCTCGTCCCGATTGACCGGGGATTTCCAGAACGATGCAAAGCTCGGGGTGAAGCTGAGCGATGCCCGCCTCGAGCTGACCGAAGCGTCGATTGCACTGGATATACCCTATGTGGATAACTCGCCCACGAACGACGCGCTCACTTTTACGCCGCAAACCGTCACCGCTTCACGCGTCTGGAAATCCCCTAACGGGGAAACGTGGTACTACATCCACACCTGGCAGGGCGCCAAATGGGTGCGGCCGTAAGCGAGTCGGAAGGAACCGGCCGAAAGGCACGCAGAAATTTTAAAAGGGCTGCCTTCAAGGCAGCCCTGAAATCATTATTTGTGTACAACGGGGGTCCAGACCTCGCACTGGTCAGACAGGGAACGAAGGTGTACCATTGGGTTGTGCCACCTTTCTTGTTTGCATGGTTAACCCTTTTTCGGAAGTGTCAATTAATATTCATAAGCACCCTATTCTGACGTTATTTAGGGATCCTCTGACGTCAGTTTGAGGTATAATAGTTCATACTGACAAGAATAGAGGGGATTAAGTTAGCTGACAGGATAATGGAGATGGACTGAGGAATATTGAAAACATGAAACATATACATACTCAACATCGTCTTTAATTAAGCGAAGAAATTACCCTTACGATGGAAGCGATCCCATGAGCAGAGTGAAAAAGTCCACGATTCTTTTATTATTACTGCTTATCTTTGGATGTTCGAGTCGGCAGCAAATAGAAAATGCCCCTAACGACTCATGGTCACACATTCGAAGTATAGCTTGGGCTCAGGTGTCTAAAGAAGAACAGAAAACAGTTCTAGGCAACTGGAAACAAGCAGAAGTAAAAGAGGTGAAATGGAACGATGTTCCCACTAAGCTAACAGATAAAGAGCCAGAGAAGATACTGAAAGTGACTTTTAAAACTAAAAATGATGGAATGGTTGGGCCTATTGGCATATATATAGACCCCAAAACAGACCAAATTGTAGGTTATGATGCCAGAAAATAATAACTCTAATGGGTTGGAAGTCAAGCTTCTAACCCTTTTTTTTATGATCGTATATTGTGCAAGAGAAACGCAGGAAATTGGAAGCAGATTGAGTGAAGTCTACCAATAGATAAATCGCCGCTTTTATTATTTAGCACAATCTTTATTCTCAGTACATCAGTAGCAGCTGCAGCACCGTACTATATCTATCAGACTTACAACTCTCACCATGCACATTTAAACTTTAAATTTGATTCTACGATAGACTCTTACGGGTACCATGATATTGCAGGCGCAGGATCTTATGCTTATGATTCTAGCAGTAATGTGGAAGCTTATTACTCACCAAATGCATCAAGCCCAGGGTCAGACTTACATTTAAAATGGTATGGGGTTAATAATACTGCGGTTACTTGGTATGGCATGACCTACCATTACGCCGGCATTGGGGCAGTCGATATAGGTTCTGGTGATTATGAAACCAAAGCAAGCATTCCATTTTATCATTACTCCGGATACGATGAAGTAAAATTGAATAAATATATGATGGATAAAATTGATTCATCCAAGCAGTATGAAACAGCTGCCCATGAAATGGGACATGTCTATGGCCTTCACCATGATGATCTTAGTAAAACAACGAATCCAACAATTATGATGCAGTATGACTGGCTTGGAAGTAAAGTTCCTACATGGTGGGATTTTGCCAAAATCAATACTCTATATCAATAAGGGGCGTGATTATATGAAAAAAAATACAAAGTTAGGAGTTACAGCTATTGTCATTGCTGCTATCTCCGCCTTTGCCATCTCTAGCGAAACGATAAAGAGTAAAGCTTCAAATCTCCCAGACTTTACTTTAGCTTCGAATTTTGAGTCAGACGGTAATAAAGTTAGCATATCAGAGGGGAAGTCCGAAGCATACCCAACTCTTGATGAACTTGAAAAACATGCAGAAGTGATAGTAAAAGGAAGAAAACTATCCGGGCGTGAAGTTCTTACAACTACAGACATTGGTACAATTGATGATTTATATACCGAATCGTCAATTGAAATTGCACAGGTTTTTAAAGGAAATCTACACAAAAAAGAAACTATTAATGTCGTGGAGCCTGTTGGCACTTTCAAAGGAGTCATCTCTTCTTATGAAGGGTATAAAGGAATGGCTACTGGAAAAGAATACGTCTTGTTTTTATTTAAAGATCCCCAAAATAATCGATATGGCATTGTCGCTATAAATCAAGGAAAATACTCAAGTGATGGCTCTATTGAATTGTACTCTGAAGGAAATGATCAGCCTGAGTACAAGAGGATTGAGAAGTTCACAAAATTAGTGAAAGACAAATACTCAAAAGAATCAAGCAAAGATTCAGATTCTGTAACCGACAGCGTATATAAATAATAACGAACCAGAGCCGTTGAAAATAAACAGGTCACACATTTGGTAATAAAATACTAGCTTGTGACCTGTTTTTACATGACTGAATTTTATCAAAATACATGTGGACAATTTTGAGCGTTTAAAATTGCCCCAATGGTTCCGGGTATTTACCGGGCTGGTTGAACTGGTGGGCGCGATCGCCGTCATCGTCGGCATTTGGACGCCCAGTTGGGCGGCGTGGGCCGGAATTTTGCTGGCCGTCACGATGTTAGGCGCCGTAGCGGCTCATATTCGCGGCAAAGATCCCGCGGGGCAGACGGTATTCCCGCTCGTTCTGCTGATTATCGCCGTCGCCGTAACTGTCATTCATAGTTCCGCGCTGGCGAGCTTCCCCGGCTGACGGCGGCCGCCGCAAACAAGAAAGAGACCCACAAGCAACGGGCTTTGTGGGTCTTAAATGTATATATTAAAGGGGGGTCATATATAGAATAGCCCAGGTACATTAAAACAAGATGAAAATGATATTTCATTTGCATTACAAATCTGCGACGTTCGTTCGAAGGATCGGCGGAATTGTTGAATGCCGCACGCGATGCGGTTGACTCGGGCGGCAGAGGCACCTCTGCTTGCGGGACCGCCTTAAAACCGGATTTGCGCCCGAACGTTGTGGTAGAGGTGAATTTGCAATGAAAAAAAGAGCGTCAATAAGTATCGCCGTTATCGTATGCGTCGTCCTGGCGCTGTGCGGCTGGACAGCCTATGCCGCGCAATCGTCGAATTCCGCGGCTTCGGAGACGGCGACCGGCACGTTCAAATCCATTAGCAGCGATGGGGCCAGCGTAACTATAACTACTGCCGCCGGGGAACAAACGATGCCGCTGGCCAAATCCGTTTGGGTCTACCGCGACGAGCAAAAGGCGCTGCTGCCGGATTTGAAGCCGGGCGACCAGGTCGAGGTCATCCTCAACAGCAAGCATCAAGCAGCCTACATAAGAGCGGCTTCCGGGCAGGGGGGCGCGTCTGCGGCGGTGCCGACTGCAGCGCCGACAGAGACGCCGGCCGCAACGCCGAGCCCGACACCGACTGCTGCGGCGGCATCGTCCACGAAAGCGCCGTCACCGACGCCGACGGCAGGGCCGCGAGCGACCCCGCCTGTGCAAACGCAGGGCGTCTACCCCGGTTTGGACGAACTGGAGCTGAAAGTGGACGGTAAAAACTTTAAGCTTCGCATCGAGCAAACGCACGGGCCGGGCGGAGCGGGGTACGAGCTCAGCCTGAAGCCTGGCGGCAGCGGCTCGATTCATCTTAAAGGAGCGGAGGCCGCCGCCTGGATCAAGCAATTGTTGGCTTCCGTGGATTTGAAGTCGGATTCCGCCCGTCAACAGGTGCTTGGACAAATCGCCGATCAATACGGTCTCGACGCTGGCAGCATGCAGGTGCAATTAAAAACCAAATGGGCGCAGCAGAACGAGGATAAACACGAGAAACAAGCCAAAAAAAACGGGAAGTCCGAAGGCCGTGACAAACATAGCAAGTCGGACGACGAGAATGAGGACGATTGAGGAAACGCTCCGAAAATGAAAAGACGCCTGTCCAGCCGCTGTACGAGCGGGGATCAGGCGTCTTTTTTGCCGCAGCCGCGTCGCGGACAGCTGCGGTTATTTTTTCTTCCCTTTGCCATGGCCGTGGCCGGGCTTTTCGGAATGCTCCGTCGATGCGGAAGATGGAGAGGGTGACGGTGCCGCGGCTTCCGGCGCAGCGTCAACAGCCGCGGGAATATCGAATGCAGCGGCCGGCGTCTGCGCCAGGGCGCGGGACAGCATTTCCCGAAACAGCACGGCCGGCACGGCGCCGCCCGACGTAGTCAAGTAATGGTTGCGGTCGGTATAGTCGTAACCGACCCAGACCGCGGCCGTCAGCTCCGGCGTGTAGCCGACGAACCAGGCGTCTTTCGCGGCATTCGCGCCGGCGCCTTTGAATTCGTCCGTGTCCGGCAGTTGGGTCGTGCCTGACTTGCCGGCAACCGGCCGGTTCATGGCGGCATTGCGGCCGGTCCCGCGGATAACGGCTTCCTGCAGCATGGAAGTCATCGCATTCGCGGTGGAAGGCTGCATCACCTGCTCGCCTTTCGCGTTCGCCTCGACCAGCACATGGCCGTCGCCGGTTTCAATCCGGGCAATCGTATGCGCCTTGTGCAGAACGCCTTTGGCGGCGAAGGCGCTGAACGCCTGCGCCATCTGCAAAGGAGAGACGCCCTTGGACAGACCGCCGAGGGCGATGCCGAGCTGGCGGTCTTCCGCCGGAAGCGTCAGGCCCAGCCGGTCGGCGAAGGCCAGACCGCTGCCGATGCCTATTTCCTTGAGCAGCCATACGGCCGGGACGTTCCAGGAAGAGACGATCGCTTCCCGCATCGTGACGCTGCCTCTCGATTGATGGTCCCAATCTTCCGGCTGGTAGCCGTCGATATTAAGCGGTCCGTCATAGAGGACCGAAGCGGGGGTGTAGCCCTTCTCCAAAGCCGGGCCGTAGACGGCAATCGGCTTGAAGGCGGAGCCGGGCTGCCGCTTCAGCTGCGTGGCGTGGCTGAACCCCCGGAACACCCCGTCTCCGCGCCCTCCCGCAACGGCGCGGATGCCGCCGCTGCTCTGATCGAGGATGACGGCGCCGCTCTGGATCAACTGATCCTGCTTGCTGTCCGGAAAGAAGCTGTCGTTGCCGTAAACTTCAAGGGCGGCGTTTTGCGCCGCCGGATCAAGCTCGGTCGTGATCCGCAGGCCGCCGGTGAGGAGCTGCTCCTCCGTGAAGCCGTAACGGTTCACGGCCTCTTCGATCACGGCGTCGACGTAGGCGGGATAGCGGCCTTTCAGCTCGCCCTTCTTGTTGTTTTTGACGACGCCGAGCGGCGAATTTTTCGCTTGCAAATAAGCTTGATCCGTGATTTTCCCCTGCTCGCGCATTAATGCAAGCACGGTGTTCCGCCGCTCCAACGCCTGGGCTTCGTTCTGAAACGGCGAATAGCGGCTCGGCGCTTTGGGCAGGGCGGCGAGCAGCGCGGACTCCTGCAGGGACAAGTCCTGCACGGATTTTCCGAAATAGGTCATAGCCGCGCTCTGCACCCCCCAGCTGCCCTCGCCGAAATAAATGCTGTTCAAATACATTTCCAAAATGTCGTCTTTACTGTACGTCATATCGATATTCAACGCATAGGCGGTTTCGCGCAGTTTGCGGCCAATTGTTTTGTCGGCATTCAGGAACAAGTTACGCGCAAGCTGCTGGGTGATGGTGCTTGCTCCTTCGGAGTAGCCGCCCCGCAGAACGTCGCGGACGAGCGCCCGGGCAACCGCCTGCACATCGACGCCGGAATGCTCGTAAAATCTTTTGTCCTCCACGGCGACAACCGCATCGGTCAGCGTTTTCGGCATATGCGACAGCGATACCGGGTTCATTTTCGATGCCGATAGTTGGGAGGCGGGCTTTCCGTAGCGGTCCAGCACGAGGGTCGGCTCCGGCAGCGGCTGGTCCAGCTTGGACACATCGAGCCCGCGAATGTACAAATAACAGCCGGCGGCCAAGCCTGCCGCGCCCGCGAACAAAACAGCGCCGACAGAGGCCCACAGCTTTTTGTTTTTCAAAAATGAAGATGAAGCCTGTTTCGGTGTATTCATGAAAATCCTCCTTACCCGCGCCTATAGGATTCGCAAGGCAGGCAAGGAATGCGACGCTATACAAAAAGACGCCTCCAAAACCCATTGTGCAAATGGGAATAAGGCGTCTTTTTGCGTTGGCGTGGCATCCCTTGACGGGGAGGAGGCAACCGTTTCAGCCGAGTCCCGGGCACGTCCCAGGCTCTTTGGCCCCGCCGGTCGCCGGTCGAAACACATTCCTGCCCGACAAGACACCGCCAGAAATGCAAAGGAACCCTGCAAATCTGAGGTTGCTGAAAAAACTCGCACGCTGAGGGCAGCGCATCCATCCGACAGGGCGAGGAAAACCTGCAAAAGTGCAGTTTTTTGCCCGTTGTGACGCTGGTAACGAACAATTCCTGCAATTGTGCAGGCTTTTCAGCGGGGACATGGGCTCAGGTCCATTTTCAGCGAAAATTCCTGCACTTTTGCAGGCTTTTCGCCCGAACGAGCCACTTTCCCGGAAAAAGCCTGCACTTTTGCAGGTTTTTCAACGTTTGTGTCAAGGCGGTTCAATTAGGGGGCTAAACAGCTTTCGCAGTTTTTTCGGCGTTCGTGCCAAGTCGATTCAAATAGCAACTAGTTTGTAACGGTGACGCTGACAGTGGCTGTTTTGCTGCTATCGTTGGTGGTTACGGTAATGGTAGCTGTTCCGGCTGCTTTGGCCGTTATTGTGCCTGATGTGCTCGCTGCTGCGATGCTGTTGCCGTTGCTGCTCTTAACGATATGTGGCGTTGGTTGGCGCCAGGCAGTGGGCCATAACTATATAGCCGGATCGTGCATGTTTTCCAACATATTACAAATACTAGCGGTCAGGAGGCGAAACGCTATGGTGCTGCTTGATACGGCTTTTCGGACGCTGATTGCATTTATTCTTATGATGGCTATTACCCGTGTTATCGGCAAGCATACGATTGCACGCATGACCTATCATGATTTTGTCGCATCTGTTACGTTGGGGGCGATCACGGCCAATCTCGCGTTCAACACCCAGCTAAGGATATGGAATCCGATTGTTTCTTTTTTAACGTTCAGCCTGATTGCGTATCTCATTTCGTACATTTCTTTAAAATCGCGCAAATCGCGCAAATGGTTGGCAGGCAAGCCTACGGTCGTCATCGAACACGGCAAAATTTTGGAGCAGAATTTGAGGAAAATCAAAGTTTCGCTCGATTCGTTAAATCAGGAATTAAGGGAGGTTCAGATTTTTGACCCCGGAGAAGTGGAGTATGCCGTCCTGGAAATCAACGGGAAGCTGTCCGTGTTGAAAAAGCCGGAATACATGCCTGTTTTGCGCAAGGACCTGCAATTGCTTTACCCTGCTAATAAGCCGCAGTTCCCGGTTGAGCTGATCATGGACGGACAAGTCGTAACGGAAAATTTGCGCCTGACCGGGTTATCGCCGGAATGGCTTTCCGCGCAGCTGAAAAAGCGGGGGGTCAAGGCGGAAGAGGTATATTACGCGGTCAGGGGGACCAACGGGGAGATGTTCTACGATTTGTATCAGGATCGTATTCGGCATCCGATCGATGTGGAGTAACCGGGGCGATCGGAGCAGCCGGAGCAACTTAAACAACCCAAAATACCGCAAATCCTGCGAAAAACGACGGGTTTGCGGTATTTTGGTGTTTGCGGTCTTTTGGTTCATGTTTCGAGCAAAATGCGTCCTGTCTGAGACAGGTCATAGCCTTGGATGGAGCGCAGCTCGCTTTGAAACGGCTCGGATTGCAAAACCTGTTTGACCTGCTCGATCCATTCGAGATTTTCCGGTTTTTTGAGCATGACCAGATCGTAGCGCTCCCGGATCATGCAGATGAAATCGACGCCGCCGACCAGGTGAGCGGCCTTCTCGTTGCCGACGCCGACGTCGGCTTGTCCGGAGGCGACTTTGCCGGCTACGCCAAGGTGATTCGTTTCTTCCTCGTCATACCCCAGCAAGGATTGGGGGGAGATGCCGTGGAGCCGCAGCTGCTCGTCCAGCAGCACGCGTGCGCCGGAGCCTTTTTCGCGGTTGGCGATCCGCAGCCCGGGCTGCTTGAGATCGGCCCAACTGCCAATTTGCTTCGGATTCCCTCGGGGTACGTACATACCTGCATTGCGCGAAACAAGATTGACGACGACGTAGGAGGAGCCGATCAGCAGCTTGCGGATATAGGGGAGATTGTATTCGCCGGTATCCCCGTCCAGCAGATGGGTGCTGACGATATCCGACTCGCCGCGGTACATCGAAATCAGGCTGTCCAGACTGCCGACATAGGAGCGGAGCGGCCGGAAGCCGGGCGCTTTTTTTTCCATGTATTTGGCCAGTATGTCCAGACTGACGTCTTGTCCGGTAATGACGAGTGGCCGGGCCGAAGATGCCGGAGATTCGCTTCGTGCCGCAGGCGCGGGGCTGTCCGCTCTGAAAGCTGCGGGATTCCCGCTTTTTGCCCGATTTTTGTAGGCCTCCAGATCCGTCGCGTCCACGCGCATCTGCTTGCCGACCCGGTAGGCCGGAAGGTCGCCTTTTTTGATCAAGTCGTATACGGTCAGCTTGGATATTTTCAAAAGTTTCGCTATTTCTTCAGTCGTATAGGAGATGTCGGCTGTCATAATGGCCACCTGCTTTCCGTTTGCATGTATATTCATCATAAGCGGATCGTTCCGGCATTTCAATTTTAATGTTAGATATTTACTAGTATACAGGGATTCAGTATAATTATTTACAATTAAATAGGTCTAAATATATTTAGATAGATTATATTTTATAGGTGGAGGGATTCATATGTTTAAAAGAGTTAAAGCCAGTAGTCTGTTGTTGCTGCTCGGGATTGCCATTGCCGTCTTCACGGGTTGCGCAGAGAAGAAGGAACAGCCGGCGGCAACTGCCGGGACCCAGTCGCAAACGCCTGCAGCCACTGCTCAAACGACGCAGACTCCTGCTGAAAAAGTGGAGCTTACGATTTCGGCGGCGGCAAGCTTGACCGATGCGTTGAAAGAGATTCAAACCGCTTATGAAGGCAAGAACAAAAATATAAAGCTGAACTTTAATTTCGGCGCTTCCGGCGCTTTGCAGCAGCAAATCGAGCAGGGAGCCCCGTCCGACGTATTTCTTTCGGCTGCAACCAAAAATATGAAAGCTCTCGTCGACAAACAGCTGATCGATAGCGCACAGCAAAAAAATTTGCTGATCAACGAATTGGTCGTTGTGGTGCCTGCCGACGGCAAAGCTTCCGTGCAAAAGGTCGAGGATTTGTCCGGTGCGGATATTAAGCATCTGGCCGTAGGCGAGCCGCAGACGGTACCGGCGGGAACTTATGCAAAAGAAGCGCTCACCAACGCCAAATTGTGGGACTCGCTGCAATCCAAGCTGGTGCAGGGCAAAGATGTGCGCCAAGTTCTTACTTATGTGGAATCCGGCAACGCAGAGGCCGGTTTCGTATACAAAACCGATGCGCTCACTTCGAAAAAGGTGAAAGTGGCCTTCAGCGCCGATCCGAAAACATACACGCCTATCGAGTATCCTATCGGCATCGTGAAAGCGACCAAGCACAGCAAGGAATCCGCCGATTTTTACGCCTATCTCCAAACGAAAGAAGCGCTGGACGTGTTCGTAAAACACGGTTTTACCGTGCCTAAATGATCATGCCGTCAATCGATTGGAATGAGTTTGTTTCTCCCATTCTGATCTCCTTGAAGGTGGCCGTCTTTTCCAGCGTGTTTGTTTTGGTGCTCGGAGGATTATCGGCATGGGGGATGTCGCGGCGCAGCTTTAAAGGGAAGACGCTGGTGGAAACTTTGTTTTTGCTGCCGCTGGTGCTTCCTCCTACGGTCGTAGGTTTCATCCTGCTGGTGTTTCTGGGCAAAAAAAGCTGGATCGGCTACCTGATGGAGCGCTTGTTCGACCAGTCGATCATTTTCACCTGGGGGGCTGCCGTGATCGCTTCGGTCGCGGTAGCTTTTCCTTTGGTGTATCAAACGATGAAGACCGGGTTTCTTTCGGTCAGCCGGGACCTCGAAGACGCAGGCCGGTCGTTGGGGGCGGGCGAGTGGCAGGTGCTGCGGTTCATTACGCTGCCGATGGCCTGGCGTTCTGTCGTGACGGCGTACATACTCGGGTTTGCCCGCGGGCTGGGCGAGTTCGGTGCGACGCTGATGATTGCGGGAAACATTCCGCACAAAACGCAGACGCTGCCGACAGCGATTTATATCGCCGTGGAGTCCGGGGATTCGACGCTTGCCTGGTGCTGGGCCGGCGCGATCATTATTATATCTTTTATCATGTTGTTTGCGGTTAGCGGTAAAAAATAAGCATCGCCACGGTTATCAAGACCTAAATTTATTAAATAAGGGGGTTCACATTAGACGTATCTAATATGTGAACCCCCTTATTATTAAGCTATCGTTCCTCGTTTGTTTAACTTGACGCTCCTCTATTTGTAATACTCGATAATAGAAGCATGCGGTACTTCACCTATCTCTCCTACTAGGGTACGAAAAGCCATTCCGTGCCCAGTAATTATCACCTTTCGATATTCAAGATACTTAGCAATTACTTTTCTTTAAAATGGCTTAACGACCATAAGCACCAATATGGCAATCATCAGCAGCTGTGTTGCCGTCTCGATTGGTACGATCTTTTTTATCAGCAGTCCGAACTCGGCGGGTATTTCATTACCATGGTCTTGACTTTCAGATATGATCTTTATGATCTTTTTCATACGCGGCTCGATCCATCCGTCGATCATGACGACCATGAGCAGCGATGAAAGGATGGATACATTCAGCCACATTTGGGATAACCCCATCTTGGTTATGATCATAAGCCAAACCCCGGTTAAAATAAGTACGGTTCCGCCAATTTTAAGCATTATGGCAAGTCTGGTCGTTATACCAAAAGCAAAGTGCATCTGGCCCACGGTTCTAGCGGATCTTCGAATGATGGGCATCACGATAGCGGGGCCAATTACGGCGATCGAAGCCAATATATGCAAAACGAGCAGTAATCCAAACAAACCCATTATCCCCCTTCTCCTCAGTGCACCGTAATATTGCTTTGATAGGCTAGACCGACCCTTTTTCTTTTAAACGCTCCTCCGAGCTCAAGATGGTTCAACATACATATTGCGACATCGTCATAAGCAACATTCAGCTCTTGAAGTCGGCTGAACAAGTGACCGGCTATATCTGCCTCGGAATATTCCCTGATCGTCTCCGGAATCGGAACGGGCAAGGTTTCCGTTGTTACATGTAGATGAACCGGGTCTGGATGCTCTCTCGAATCAATCATTGTTCCCGGACACATAATGGACCAATCGAGCCCAGTCTGTTGTAGCCTTTCGAAATTCCGGTTGTGATTTCTATACTCAGGTGGGAAGCCGGGTAAATTGTTGCCGATAAGATCAGTATATGGAATATCCAGCAGGCCGGCTCCTCCCATTATCCATACCCGCCCAGAGAAACTAGGTTGGGATTCACATTGGCTTATAATGTTATCGACGATACGAACAAACTCTTCTCCCTGGCCCGCATGGCCGGCCGCAATAATAGCGGCGTCTTGATGCGCGAGTGCCTCACCGACGCTCACCGGGTCCATAATATCGTCCACGATCACCTTCACATGCTTTGCGGAATGCTCACCTAGTTGATCATGAAGCTTCTCAGAATTTCGCACAAATGCGGTCATTTCATGCCCCATTTTTATCCCTTGTACCAACACTCTTTTCCCTGTATTCCCCGTCGCTCCAAAAACAATAATTTTCATTGTTCTTTCCTCCTCTTAAATGGACCCCAACATTTGGTTAACTCAAGCTTAGCATCGCTTCAAAATTATGTTAAGAACCCACTTTAAAGTAGGGTACTTACTTAAAAGTAAGCATGACCAACCCGATAATTAATTCATATCAGGAGTGCGGCTGTAGGTAAACAAAAGCTGCCCGGAATCCCGTGGCAGCTTTTGTTTTGAGTTGATTGAATTAGTGTGCAAGTTCATTGAACCAGCTTTATGACGCTGGCTCTTCATATTTCCGCTTATTATGGTTTTCTCCCCAAGCACACATGACTTCTGCTACAGGAATCAATGTTCTGCCGTATTCACTAAGAGAATATTCTACTTTTGGAGGGACAGCAGGGTAGACCGTTCTATCGACTATGCCTTCTCGTTCCAAATCTCGGAGATGTTGTGAAAGCATTTTTTGTGAAACATCAGGTATAAGCTTTTCCAGATCGTTGAATCTCTGTTTGGATTCAATCAAATGCCATAAAATCATTGGCTTCCATTTGCCACCTAAAACATGAATGAGTGTCTCAACTGGACATTCACGCTGATGAATCATTGATAAATCATCCCCTTACTTTTAAGTAAGTGCATTACCTAAAATTAACATAACAAAATTTTACGATAGCTCTACAATCAAGTCAATCGTTGAAACTAAAAAGGATAAAGACATTAACGAATGCAGTATTCACCTCCGCCCTACTATCCCATAAAACAAAAATACATTAATTCACATTCTTAAGCTCCAGACCGTGGCATTTAAAGTTATGATTGGGATTTTTCTTAACCTCTTCTTTCTGAAGTTCATACATGGCTATTTTATAGTTTATTTCCTCCAAGTGCCTTAAGTCTTCTTCAATTTTCTTCTGCACTTCCCATTTATGCTTCATCAACATTTCTTGTCTTTGCAAGAAGGTAGCATTTCCTACTTCAAAAAGATCCATATATTCTTTTATCTTAGCAAGAGACATTCCTGTCGCTCTGAGACAACGAATAAAAGATATCCAATCTATATGTTGTTCGGTATAAACTCTTCGACCGTTTTCATCACGAGATACATTTGGCAGAATCCCTTGCTCTTCATAAAATCTAAGTGTCTTTGCCGATATATTTAAGTTCTCCACTACATATTTCATTGAATACAACATTTACCTGTCCCACCTCTAGTTACAGTTACTGTAACTAAAAGAATATCATAGAGGATTATGAAAATCCAATAATCTTGGCTTATTCATATGAAAATTTACGCTTGACTTACCCTAACGTCAACAAATTACATTAAGGTAGAACCTGTAACAGGGAGGGTTGCGATGGATCAGAATGGTAATAATAGCACCAGAAAAATACTGGATAGAGAGGTTAATGAAATGAATCAAACATACAGTAAGTTATTTAAATCCTTCACATTCAGAAGCGGAATAACAATCAAGAATAGAGTCGTTATGGCACCTATGACAACCTGGTCAAGTAATGACGACCTTACCATTTCGGATGAAGAGGTACACTATTACAAACAAAGAGCAAATGGAGTAGGACTCGTCATTACAGGTTGTACTCATGTTACACCTAATGGGCAAGGTTTTACGAATGAATTTGCCGGATACAACGATGAATTTATTCCAAGTTTACGAAAATTAGCTGATGCAGCCAAAAGTGGAGGTTCCCCTGCTGTACTGCAGATTTTTCATGCAGGCGATAAAGCCTTGCCTGGATTGGATGCAGTCAGTGCGAGTGCATTGCAACCTGAGGTTACTACTTTTGGTCCAAGTGCAGAAACAAGGGAGCTATCCCATGAGGAAATCGTGTCAACTATACGTGCTTTTGGCGATACAACGAGAAGAGCGATTGAAGCTGGATTTGATGGCGTCGAAATTCATGGAGCCCATGGATTTTTAATTCAAAACTTTTGGTCTCCGGCAACCAATCAACGGACAGACCAATGGGGGGGAACACTTGAGAATCGACTGCGTTTTCCATCGGCAATTATTGAAGAAATCAAAAAGGTAATTGAAATGCACGCTACAAAACCATTCATGTTAGGATATCGTTTTTCCCCTGAAGAATCCTCCAAAGTGGGCGGATTACGAATGAAAGACACATATGAATTAATTGATTTCCTTGTTGAACAAAATTTAGATTATATACATGCTTCATTAGATCATGTTTCTTCCAAGCCGGTAGATAGTCAAGATGAAAAAACAAGGCTTGAATTGATTCTTGAGAGAGCAAACGGTAAGGTACCTGTGTTGGCGGCCGGTTCCATAATAACACCGGATGATGCTCTTAAAGCTATGGAATTAGGATTACCGTTAATCGCCATCGGGCATGCGTTAATGATGAACCCCGATTGGGTTGAAAAGGTTGCAAATGGACGTGAAGCCGAGGTCGCTTCTGAGCTGAGCGTTTCGAAACGCGACCAGCTTCATATTCCAGAAAAACTTTGGAATGTTATTCAAGCATCGCCAGGTTGGTTTAAAATTGGTAAATAGAAAAGTAGCCTATAGGCTACTTTTTCTATTACCTTGAAGTAACCTGCCAGTTAGCTGGCTTGACACGAAACCAAAAGGTTTCGTAATATATAAAGAGAAACCTTTTGGTTTCGTATTATGAACTGGAGGTATTACTGAACTATGGAAAACAAAAGCCAGCCGACACTGCCGGATATTCGCCAGACTATTGTATTGAGCGCGCCGATTCAGAAAGTATGGAACGCCGTAGCTACATCGGAAGGCATTGCCGTATGGTTTATGCCCAATGATTTTAAGCCTGAAGTAGGGTATGAGTTTCACCTGGAAGCGGGTCCTTTCGGCAAGTCTCCTTGCAAAGTAACGGAAATTGATCCGCCGAACCGCCTGTCTTTCCGGTGGGGCAAAGATTGGACGCTCACATTCGAGCTCGCCGATCAGGACGGCAAAACGGAATTTACGCTGATCCATTCGGGCTGGGATATCGACCAGGTTACCGAATTCGGACAGCCGCACACGGTCGTTCGCGGCAACATGGAACAGGGCTGGGAAGGGATTCAAAAAAAGCTGGCCGCCTACGTCGAGGCCTGAAATGGCTGAACCGTCCCCGAAACACGACGTGTTTCAGGCCATCGCCGATCCGACCCGCCGCAGCTTGCTGAAGCTGCTCAGCGATCGCGAAATGCCCGTCACCGCCATCAGCGGCCACTTTCCGATGAGCCGGACTGCCGTGTCCAAGCATTTGCGCATTTTGGCCGATGCGGGGCTCGTGAAAGAGCAGAAGGTCGGCCGGGAGACGCGGTACAGACTGGAGCCGGAGCCGCTGCTCGAATTGAAGCGCTGGCTGGCTTATTATGAGCGATATTGGGAAAATCGCTTGTCCGTGCTCAAGCATTACGTGGAGTCGGACGAGTCTCCGGAATAGAAAAAGAACCGCGCGGAATGGGCATCTGCGCGGTTCTTTTTTTATTGTTTAGGAAATTATGATTCTCATCGTCTGTGGATAATATGTATATAAATTTGTGAATAAGCGAAGAAGTTGCTTATTCACACGATAAAATTACCATAATTTTACTTGAAATATTTGTATGATGATGTTAAATTGTATATGTAACAAACATATATTTACATTAAAGGGGTGATTAAAGAAAATAATTCCTTTATTTGGTAGTTTTGTGAGACGGAAAAAATTTATTAAAGAGGAGTGTTTTAGCTATGAAAAAACTGATCGCATCCACTTTCGCAACGTGTCTTTTATTTGCTTCTGCTGTTCCAGCTTTCGCTCAAGATAACAATCAGGCTGCTTCCTCAACCGCTGCAAGTGTAGTAGCTGCTAATCAAATTTCGAATGCTCAGCTAGCCTCATTTTCTATTAATTTTTCTTGGAGGTCAGTTCCTAATCTATATAGATACGACTACAGTGCTATTAATCTAACTGATAATTATACTTATGAATTTGGTTCTCAAACTGCGACTGGTAAATATATTACCGGATTTGTACCCGGGAAAACTTATCTGTTTGCAGTTACCGCATATGATGCAAACTTTAATAATATTGGTTCAGGGAACGTTCAGTTTGTTGCCAGCCCTTCAACGACCAGCTATTATATTAATTTAAGATAAATAGCACGAAGAAAGCGTACCTATGCAAAAAAAAGTAATATAAAACCGACGGATCGCGAGTTCATCGCGATAGTTCAGCAGCAAACCAACAAATACCGCTCACTTATTGGTTTCTACAAAACCGGTAAAGGAGCGGTATTTTTAGTTGTTACGACCGGCAGCACGTTGAACCAATGCGCGAAGGCGATCAAGGAAGCGGTGCCCGCAGAAGTGTTCGGGACCACATGAATAATGGGAATTTTTAAGGGGGGGGCTGACGAATGAGTCTGAATGTAGGAAATTGCCCGAGATGCGGCTGCATGTATGTCAAAGGCGGCATATACGATGTTTGTCCCGGTTAAGCGTGGGCTGCACCCTTATCCGCCGGTCCGTTTCATTTCGAAAAACTCGCAAGCTTCACGGTCGTAGTAAGTCAGCTCGCTGACCCTGGTCTGAACGACGACAGTCGTATCGCTAAAACGCAAAATAACGGCGTTCGAATCTACGATATGATCATCTTTGAAAATCCGGATGCTGGCTTGCCGTTCTACAGCCTCCTGAAAATCGGCATCGGTGTGCAAACGATAGTTGCGGGCCATCGCACCATTTCCTTTCTCTCTGCATGGTTCAAAGCTTCCGCTCTATTGTACCACAAGTTACGGATTTACCGTCAAATGCCCTGATTGCAAAATGCGGGTAAGAAAGCGTAAGCGTGCCGTTCGCATCGCGCATCGCCGTTACGCTGTTCGAGCTGGCGAGAAGGAACCTGCTGCCGATGCTGATCGGACTCGCGGTAACGACGGTTGTCGTGATGCTTTTGGTGTAGTCTCGGAGGAGGGGCCCGAGAGGGGCCCACGTCCGCCGCGGCCAGGCGTCGGCTCACGACAGCCTCTCGGAACGATGCGAGGAGGTCGTTGGGTGACTAGCCTGGGCTGGGCAGAACGCAGAAAGCCCGCGAAAGTCAGGCGGCTGAAAACCTCGCATGCATGGGGGTAGTGCACCTACTTGGGGGGTGCGCAGAAAGCCTGCAAAAGTGCAGCTTTTTGCCGATTAATACTCTGGATTCTAAAAATTCCTGCAAAAGTGCAGTTTTTTTTGCTGAATATGGGGCTCAGGGCCATTTTGATCGGGAATTCCTGCACAATCGCAGGCTTTTTCTCCAAATGACCGGATTCCTGAGAAAAAGCCTGCACTTTTGCAGGTTTTGCAGGTGGTTCAGCCGCTCCGCCAACGGTTGCGCTGCCTTTAAAATCATCCTGCCAGCAAACCTTTGCCCCGCATTTTTCTCCGGAGTATTGTATCGTTTTATGTGGTACGCAGCAAAAAATCTGTGATCTCCACGTTTAATTCATGCTGGAAGCTCTCGCGATTAAAGCCCGGCGGGTCTTGCGAGGGAGGAAAAGATGGATTAGTCATGGCTTCCGGAAATGGGCTCAGAAATGAAAAATGCCCGGCATTCTCAACGATTCTGTGTTGAACCTTTTCACGATCGGGGACCCCGTTCAAAATAATTTGTACATGAAAATAAGGCGTAAAGGAATCCTTTTCTCCAGCGAGCATGAAAATGGGGATGTCGACCGCATTCAATGCGCCATCGGCTTTAAACCAGACGGATGCCGGTGCCAAAAGAACCAATGATTTGATTCTGGGCTCAGGTGTAACATGGATGAGATGGGATTGCCCGTCCGCAGACTCATTCGGGAACGAAGTCGGCACGCCTCCCGCTGCTGCCAAGGCCGAGTATCCGCCCATGGAATGCCCGATTAGCGAAACGGCATCCTGTTTTAAAACACCCGCAAAATCCTTGCTGCTGAAAAACCAATCGACAGCCGCCCGAATATGCCGGGGTCTTTGGGTCAGGTTCTCGACCGTATTTGCCATGGTGTTATTTTTCACATTGTTGAAGGGGTGTTCAGGCAGGCCCACGATAAACCCGTTACGCGCCAAATGGCGGGCAAGCGTCCGATAGACAAGAGGCGAACCGCCGTTGCCGTGAGAGATTAAAATCAAGGGGAATACGCCTTCTTGCGGTGCGGCGTTTTTCGAAACATCCAAATAGTAGGGGCCTAGTCTTTCGGTTTTTTCAGGAGTACATGTCGGGTACATAACTATCATAGGAAAAGTTACACCTGTTTGCTCATCGACGAGTTCAACCTCCCGGCAGCCGGCAAGCAGACTTCTGTTCACTTCTTTCTCTTCTTGCATATTTATGTCATCTCCTCGAACTTCATCCAATGCTAAACGTATCCATTAATTTATGCAAAGAACCCTGTATGAGTGAATAGGGCATACGAACTGGAGGGAAACACTGTACAAACCATTCCTTCGGGAATAGTTCCCTTTTCCTGTTCAATCCAGACAAAGTGATTATACACGCAGAGTTCGCAGCCATTCCATACGAGGATTAGGATTGAAGCTGGAGGCGGGAGGAACCCCATGAGGTTAGCCAGCGGGTTGGCAAGCCGAAAGCCTGCGATTGTGCAGGAATTCCTGGTGAAAATGGCCCTGAGCCCCGCATTGAGCGAAAAAGCCTGCACATTGGCAGGAATTGTTCGAGACAAGCGGAGCAAGGCGAAAAAACCTGCACTTTTGCAGTTTTTCTGCACCTGTGTTGCAGTTAGCCAGCAGGTTGGCAAGCCAAAAGCCTGCGAAAGTACAGGCTTTTTTCGTGAATGTGGCCCATTTGGCGGAAAAGCCTGCGATTGTGCAGGAATTCCTGGTGAAAATGGCCCTGAGCCCCGCATTGAGCGAAAAAGCCTGCACATTTGCAGGAATTGTTCGAGACAAGCGCAGCAAGGCGAAAAAACCTGCACTTTTGCAGTTTTTCTGCTCCCAACGTCGCAAAGCAGATGTGCAGCCAGTAGTGGGCGAGTTTGCCCACATCCGGGGCACCCGACGGGACGTGGTCGACCGATCGCCGTCATGCAGCGCAACACCGCGCGCTGGAAGGTACGGCGCGGCGCACCTGCGCTGCCAAGTAGTGCACAACCAGCCGGCCGGCCCCGTTAGCGAGAGGGTTTTCCGCGCCGGCATCGGAAAAAAGACGCCCCAACCCCCACTTGCGGAAGTGGTTGTGCAGGCGTCTTTTCACATCGCGCGCTCACGCGACCCGGTCGTCGTTGAACCAGGCGATGATCCGGTTCAGGCGCTCGACGCGCAGCGAAGGCTTGCCGCTTTTCAGCAGCGTATGGTTGGCGTTCGGGAAGCGGACGAACTGCGTGCGTTTGCCGAGGCGCTTCAAGGCGACGTACAGCTGTTCGCCCTGCTCGATGGGGCAGCGGTGGTCCTGCTCGCCATGTAGAATCAGCAGCGGCGTTTCGATCTGCTTCACGTAAGCGAGAGGCGAGCGTTTCCACAGCTTTTCGGGATCGTCCCAAGGGTTTCCTTCGATTCCCCCTTCGGTGTAAGAGATGCCGATATCGCTCATGCCGTAGAAGGAGAGCCAGTTCGAAATCGACCGATCCGTGACTGCGGCGCGAAACCGCCGGGTTTGGCCCACGATCCAGTTGGTCATGAATCCCCCGTAACTGCCGCCTGTCACATACAGCTGCGTTTCATCGATAAAGCCGAAATGGCCCAGCGCGTAATCGACAGCATCCATTAAATCCTCATAATCCCGCCCTCCAAAATCGCCCCGGCAGGCGCGCACAAAGTCTTGGCCGCAGCCGAAGCTGCCCCGCGGGTTCGTATAAAGAACGACGTATCCTTGCGCCGCCAGTGTCTGAAACTCATGGCTGTAATCGTTGGCGTACAAGGCGTGAGGGCCCCCGTGAATTTGCAAAATGAGCGGGTATTTCCGGTCCTGCTCCATATCCGGAGGCGTCATGATCCAGCCCTGGACGTCCCAGTTATCCGAAGTTTTGAACCAGAACGAAGAAGGGCGGCTCAGCTCAAGCTGCTCCAAAAAAGCGTCATTGCTTGCCGTCAACCGGAGTTCTTCGCGCGTCTGTAAATCGATCCTGTACAAATCGCCCGGCAGCAAAGGTTCGGTGGAGGCGGCGATCAAATGCCGTCCATCGGCCGTAACGCCGAATTGGTACACGTCTCTGTCCCCGGCGGTTATTTGCTCAAAGGAGCCATCTTCGTAAAAGCGGTAGACGTGCACGCTGCCGTGCAGAGAACCAAGCGCAAGCACGGAGGAGTCGTCGGCAAAAATCAGGGGACAGGCCGCGATGGCTTTCATATCGCTAAGCGCAAAATTGCCGATCTGCATCTCCAGCAGCCCGGTTATGCAGGAAAGGCGGTCCTCCCGAACGAAAAAAATCCGGTTGTGCGTAGCGCTGCCGTAAGCGCGGTCGTTCGCGATGAGGGCGATCGTTCTGCCGTCCAGGGAGCAGCAGGCTTGGCTGATAAGTAAAGTCGAGTCCGTATGCTTCACGAGCTCGCTGCCATCGGCGCGGACGGTGTACACATCGTTGAAGGCCAACAGGTCGATGTCCTGGGCGGGATCGGCCGCGATTTTGGCCAGGAAGCCGAGCCTTTGCCCGTCCGGCAGCCAAAACGGCTGAGCCGCGTCATAGGCTCCGGACGTGACCTGCGCGATGCGGCCGCTGCGCACATCGAGCACGAACAGGTGCGCGTACAAGCCGTCCCACCAGCCGGAGCCTTCGGCTTTCGGGCTTGTGCGGTCAATGACGCGCACCTGGTCGGGCGCGGCCGCTTCTTCCCCGGCGGCCGTGGCCCGCGCCGTGAAGGCGATGGCCTGCCCGTCCGGCGCCCAGACGAACGCGCTGACGCCGTGCTTCGCACGGGTCAGCGGGCGAGCCTCCCCGCCTTGCGCGGGCAGGAGCCAGATCTGCCGGCCCTCCTCTCCGGCGGCAGCGTGCAAAAAGGCGAGCGACCCGCCGTCCGGCGACCAGGCGGGGGCTCCGTCTCCAGCACCGTACGTAAAAGCGCGGTCGCCGCCGCCATCAAGCCCGACGACCCGAATGGACGTCCGGTAGTCATTTTTATCGCGCTCGATCGTTTTGTGCGTGTAGGCAACCAGGCCGGCAGCCGAATTGACTGCCGGGTCGGCGATCCACCGGTATTCGTACAAATCTTCCGTTGTTATTTTTCGTTTCAGCATGCTCGCCTCCGTTTCCGTTTCGTAGCCTTGCATTTCCGCCTGCCGGGGATCAAAGCGCCTGGCTGATGACCCGGCCCTTCTTTTCGCCGGCGGCGGGCGCTAAGGCCTGCTCCAAATCCGCGATAATGTCCGCCGCGCTTTCCAAACCGACGGAAAGCCGGATCAGGCCGTCCGTGATGCCAAAACGCTGCCTTTCCCGCTCCGGGATCGAGAAATGGGTCATGGAAGCCGGATGCTGAACGAGCGTTTCCGGGTCTCCGAGACTGAAAGAAATCAGAGCCAGGCGCAGCCGGTTGATGAAAGCTTTGCCGGCTTCCAGGCCGCCTTTCACCTCGAAGGAGACGATGCCTCCCATGCCTTGCATCTGCGCCTTGGCCAGCGCGTGCTGGGGATGGCAGGGAAGCCCGGGGTAATAAACGGCTTCGACCTGCGGGTGGCCGTCCAGGTAGGCGGCGACCTTCATCGCATTGTCGCAGTGCGTTCTGACCCGGATACCCAGCGTCTTCAGCCCGCGGAGAATGAGGAACGCGTCCCATGCGTTCAAATGCTGCCCGAGATCCCCGGCAATCCGCTTGCGGATAAAATCGATAACGTCTTTACGGCCTACGACCAGGCCTGCCAGCACATCGCCGTGGCCGTTCAAATATTTCGTCGCGCTGTGCACGACCACGTCCGCTCCGAGCTCCAGAGGCCGCTGCAAGCATGGCGTCATAAACGTATTGTCGACAATGAGCGGAATACGGAATTGCCGGGCGATGGCGGAAAGCTGGGCCAGGTCCAACACCGTGAGCCTGGGATTGGAAGGGGTTTCCACATAAATCGCTTTGGTGTTTTCCTTGATGGCGGCCAGCACGCTGTCCGGATTCGTACAATCGGCAAAATCGCACTCAATGCCGAAGCGGGGAGCGAGCAGCGTCATAAAATTGTAAGTTCCCCCGTAAACGTCCTTGGTTACGACGACATGGTCCCCATGCTGCAAAAAAGCCAAAAGAGCCGCGGAAACCGCGGCCATTCCGCTGCTCAGCCCGACGGCGTCTTCTCCGCCTTCGAGCAGGGCTATTTTTTCTTCCAGCGCGCGGGTCGTAGGGTTCCCGTATCGGCCGTAATACGTTCCGGGCATACTTCCGGCTACGACGGCCGCAGCCGTTTCAACGTCCGGAAACGCGTAGGCGACGGCGGGGACGACAGGCTGGGAGACGGCTCCCGTCCGGTCGTCCGGTTTTTGCGCGGCATGAATCGCCAAAGTATCGAATGTCCAGCCTTCTTTCATCGGGTTCCCTCCGTTCATGGGGTTTATTCGTATAGCTCAGGTCTCCGGTGCACATAGGAAGGCAGCTTCGCGCGCACCTCTTCGACCCGTTTGAGATCGATGCGGCACGGGATGAGCGCTTCGGTCTCGGGCCCGGCGACCATCGTAACGCCCATCGGATCGACGACGAGGCTTTGCCCGATGTAAAAGTTATCGCTGATTTTATCGCAGGCGACGACAAAGACCGTATTCTCGATCGCTCTTGTCGTGACGAGATTGGTCCAATGCATTTCCTTCATCGGGCCGCGCACCCAGCCTGAAGGAACGATGATGATGTCCGCGCCGTGCATCGCCTGGTAGCGGGCAATTTCCGGAAATCGCAGCTCGTAACAGACGAACAGGCCGATTTTGCCGAAAGGCGTATCGATCGGTTTGAAAAGCGCGTCGCCCGGCTTGATGTTGCGCGATTCGTTATAGCCGAAGGCGTCGAACAGATGGGTTTTCCGATACACGCTGACCACCGCTCCGTTCGAATCGACGACCACCGTCGTATTGTAGACGCGTTCCTCTTGAGGGTCTTCCACCGCTTCCCGCATGCCGAAAATAAGCCAGACGCCGTGGGCTCTTGCGAGCTGCGCCATCCCTTGAACGAAAGGGCCGTCAACAGGCTCCGCATCTTTTAAAGAAACGTCCTTGGGCGTGCCGATAGGAAAATGGCTCATGAACACTTCGGGAAAAACGATCAATTGCGCGCCGTGCACGGAGACCGACTCCTGAACGGCGGCCTCCGCTTTTTTCAGGTTGATATGCTTGTCGTCGGTGGAGATCAATTGCGCCATAACCAGTTGAAAAGCCATTTTATCCTCACAGCTCCTTATTTGTGCAGATGGGTTACTCGCCGTTTAACGGGTGGTGACAGGCGACGGAATGAGCGCCGCCTTCCAGCGACGGTGCTTGCTGCCGGCACAAATCGCTGGCGTACGGGCAGCGGGGATGGAACGCGCAGCCCTGCGGCGGATTGGCCGGATTGGGCAGCTCGCCGGTGAGCAAAACGCGCTTCTTGCGCAGCGTCGGATCGGGAACCGGAACCGCGGAAAGCAGCGCTTCCGTGTACGGATGGCGCGGCTTTGCAAACAAATCGTCGCGGTCGGCCAACTCCACGATCCGGCCCAAGTACATGACGGCGATGCGGTCGCTGATATGTTTCACGGACGGCAAGCCGTGCGCGATGAAAATGTAAGTCAGCTGAAACTGCTTTTGCAGCTTTTTCAGCAGGTTGAGAATTTGCGCCTGGATCGAGACGTCGAGCGCCGATACGGGCTCGTCGCAGACGATCAGCTTCGGCTTCAGGGCGAGCGCCCTGGCAATGCCGATGCGCTGCCGCTGGCCGCCGCTGAATTCGTGCGGATGGCGGTCGATGTGGTATGCGCCGAGCCCGACGGTTTCGAGCAGCTCGATAACCATGTCCCGCAGCTCCCGGCCTTTGGCGATATGGTGCACTTTGAGCGGTTCGGCGACAAGGTCGAACACCCGCATCCGCGGATTTAGCGAGGCGAAAGGGTCCTGGAACACGATTTGTAAATCCCGCCGGACGTGCCGGATTTCCGACTCGTTCAGTTCGCCCAGCTGTCGGCCGTCAAACCGGATTTCTCCTGCGGTAGGCTCCAGCAGTTGGGCGATCATTTGCCCCATCGTCGATTTGCCGCACCCGGATTCGCCTACGATGCCGAGCGTCTCACCCGGATGCACGTCGAAAGTGAGCCCGTCCACAGCGCGGACGTATCCCGTCTTTTTGAAGAAAATGCCCTGCTTGAGCGGGAAATATTTTTTTAGCCCGTTTACGCTAAGCAGCGGCAAGCTCCGTTCTTTGGCTTCGCTCATGACGACACCTCCTCGGCGCGCAGGCATCTGACTAGGTGCCCGTCTTTTTTGAGTTCCAGCTCCGGCTTGACGGCCGAGCACCGGCTGTCGGCGTACGGACAGCGCGGATGGAAGGCGCAGCCGCTCGGCATGTGCAGCAGGTTCGGCACCATGCCGGGAATCGAATCTAGCTCATCCTTTTGTTCGTTCAATTTGGGCAGCGAGCCGAGGAGACCGATCGTATACGGATGCCCGGGATGCGCGAACAGGTCATATACGGAAGCTTCTTCGACGATTTCGCCGGCGTACATGACCGCCACCCGGTCCGCCATCTCCGCGACGACGCCGAGATCGTGCGTAATGAGGATGACGCCGGTGTTTTGCTCTTTGCTTAACGTAGCGATCAGCTCTAAAATTTGCGCCTGAATCGTTACGTCCAGCGCGGTGGTCGGCTCGTCGGCGATCAGCAGCTTCGGACGGCAGGCGAGCGCCATGGCGATCATGACTCTTTGCCGCATGCCTCCGGATAGCTGATGCGGGAAGCTGGCGGCCACTTTGGCGGCATTGGCGATGCCGACGCGCTCAAGAAGCTCGACGCTTCTCCGCCGAGCTTCCTGCTTGCTCGCGCGCTGATGCTGCCGGATCACTTCGCCAACCTGATTGCCTATCGTAAAAACCGGGTTCAAGGAAGTCATCGGCTCCTGAAAAATCATCGAAATTTCGCTGCCGCGCAGCTTGCGCATCTCCTGGCGCGACAGCTTGAGCAAATCGCGCCCTTCAAAGCGGATTTCGCCGCCGACGATTTCTCCCGGCGAAGCGACGAGCCGCATGATCGACAGGGAAGTGACGCTTTTGCCGCAGCCGGATTCCCCTACGATAGCCAAAGTTTCGCCGGGCGCGACGGAGAAGCTTACGCCGTTAACGGACGGCACGACGCCTTCGTCGGTCATAAAATACGTTTTCAGCCCTTTCACTTCGAGCAAGCTCGTTGTCATACTCGGTTCCCCCCGCTTCGTAATGTTATTCTTTCGTCTTCATGCGAGGGTCCAGCACGTCCCGCAGCCAGTCGCCCAAAAAGATGACGCCCAGTACGGTGACCGTAATCGCCAATCCCGGGAACGTGGCCACCCACCAACTGGTTGCCAAATACTGCCGGCCATCGCTTAACATGCCTCCCCAAGACACGGTCGGAGGCTTGATACCGAGACCGAGAAAGCTTAGCGAGGCTTCCATAATAATCGTCGTCGCGACGCTCATGGTAGAAATGATAATGAAAGAAGAGAGCACATTAGGCAAAATATGGGTGAAAATAATTCTAAAATCTTTCGCGCCCACCGCTTTGGCCGCTCTCACGAAATCCCGCTCTTTCACGCTCAGCACTTCGCCGCGGACGACCCTGGCGTAAGAGACCCAGTTCGTAACTCCGATGACGAAGATGAGCGTTCCGAGCCCGGGCCCCAGCACGGCCAGCACGACGAGCATGAACAGAATGGAAGGGATTGCCATGAATGAGTCGGCCACCCGCATGATGACCGTATTCATCCATCTGCCGTAATAACCCGCAATCAGCCCCAGCACGGCGCCGATCGCTCCGGACACGACGACGGCGCAGATGCCGACGATCAGCGATACCTGCGAACCGTACACGATGCGGCTCCATATGTCTCTGCCGAGATTGTCCGTCCCGAGAATATGATCCGCGGTTCCCCGCTCCAGCCACATCGGGGGCAGCAATCTTTGCATCGGATTCACTTTGGCGGGATCGTGCGTCGCCAGCACAGGCGCCAGCAGCGCGACGAGGCATACGGCGGCGACCAGCACGGCGCCTACGGTGCCGGTTTTGCTTTTGAGCAGAAGCTTTAACCAATGCTTGATCCGCCCGGATTTGGCGCGGTCTTTCGAATGATCTGGCGGCAAGCTTCCGGGCTGCGTTTCCGCTGACAAGGCCAAGGCGCTTCCCCCTTTCGCTAGTTGTATTTAATACGAGGGTCCAGAAAGCGGTAAACCAGATCCGTCGCCAGATTGCCGAGGATGACGATGATGGCGATAATAAAAACCGCCGCCTGTACGATCGCCATATCGTGCGTGTTCACCGCAGAAACGAGCAGCTGCCCGAGCCCGGGCCAGGAAAAGACCGTTTCCGTAATCAGCGTGCCGCCGATCAAGCTCGTAAATTGCAGGCTCATGATGGTCACTACCGGAATCAGGCCGTTGCGGAAAGCGTGCTTGCAGATGACGATCATTTCCAGCAGACCTTTGCTTCGGGCGGTTCGAATGTACTCCTGATTCAAAATTTCCAGCATGCTGGAGCGGATGAGGCGCGTCATCTGAGCGGCGACGCCGGCTCCCAAAGTAACGGCAGGCAGAACCAAATGCCCGAACCCGCCTCTTCCCGACACAGGGAACACGCCCAGCATGACGGAGAACAGCAGGATGAGCATAATGCCCGTCCAAAAGTTAGGCATCGCTTTGCCCAGCACGGAGATGCCGGAAATGAACAAGTCAAGGAACGTATTGCGCTTGATCGCAGAAATGATGCCGAGCGGCACGGCCATAGCCGTTGCGATCACCATGGCCGCAAGCGCCAGCTCGAAGCTGGCCGGCAAGCGCTCCAGCACCAGCGGCAGCGCCGGCTGGCCGTAGTGAAAGGACCTGCCGAACTCGCCGTGCAGCACGCTGTTTAAAAACAAGCCGAATTGAACGTATAAAGGCTGGTCAAGTCCGAGCGCTTTGGACAACACCGCGCGGTCTTCCTCCGTAGCCGTCTCCGGCAGCATCAGAGACACGGGATCTCCTGTGACGTGCACGAGAATGAAGACGATCGTCGAGATCAAAAAAAGCACGGGAACCATTTGCAGCAGCGACTTGACGATATATTTACCCAAGGACAGCGCCTCCCTCCCAAATGGTCATCCTAAACGCAAAGGGAGGAACATAAGGCTGATCCTCCCTTTTCATGCGGTGCAATCCGGTTATTTCTTAGGTGTAACGTCTTCGGCAAAATACATTTCATCCAGTCTCGGCGTGTAATCGACTTTGGAGCCGATGCCGTAGATGCCTTTCATTTGGTACAGGTAAATGGTCGGTCTGTCGACGGCTAATATTTGCTGCACTTTTTGGAATTGTTTTTCCCGGTCTTCGGGACTCATGTTCTTATCGGCAGCCTGCAGCAATTGCTCGACTTCAGGGTTGTTGTAATCCGTCTCACCCTTGGCATTGGCGAATTTAAACCGGTTGTAGTTGTTCGACGCGTCAAACAGCGAGTTGCCGACGCCGAGCAGGAACAGCTCGTTGAATTTTTTGGAATTCAATTTTTCGCTGAATTTGCTTGCTTCCAAAATTTCCAGATTCACCTTAAAGCCGGCTTCCGTCAGCATGGCGGCGGTCATTTCGGCAATTTCCTTATATACGACGGAGGAGGAGAAAGTAACTTCAGGTCCGCCGTTCGCATAACCGGCTTCTTTTAGCAGCGCTTTGGCGCGGTCCAAATCGTATACATATTGGTTGTACAAGCTCGGATCAGCGCCGAAATTGCCCGGCGTAACGGAGGTTCTTGTAGGAATGCCCGCACCGCCTGCAACGCTGTCGATGATCGCCTTGTTGTTAATGGCCAGATCCACGGCTTCGCGAACTTTCGGATCGGCGGTTACAGTGCCGGGCGTCGTCCGCATGATGATATGCAGCACCCTTTGGATCGTAGCCTGGGCCACTTTATTGCCGGAGCCTTCGATGCGTTTGATGTCCGTCGCAGGCACGCCTGCTGCGATATCGACGCCGCCCGCGATCAGTTCGGATACCCGGGTGGAAGCTTCGGGAATCGAGCGGAAAACGACTTTGTCCCATTTCGGCGCTCCGCCGAAATAGTCGGCGTTTTTGACCAGCTCGATGCGGTCGTCTTTCGTCCATTTGCTGAATTTGTACGGGCCGGTGCCGACCGGTTCTTTCAGGAATGCGTCGACGCCTTTTTCCTGAATATATTTGGACGGCAGCATATCGGCGCCCATGCGGGACAAGCGGTTCAGCATCAGCGGATCGGGTTCCGTTGTAATGATATCGACGGTATAATCGTCAACGATTTTGACTTCTTTAAAGTTTTTGTAGTAAGTGTTCTGCTTGAGCTTGCCGTCCTTGGCGACGCGCTCCAGGGAAAATTTCACGTCGGCGGCAGTGAACGGATCGCCGTTATGGAATTTGACGCCTTGACGCAGCTTGAATCTCCAAGTGGTGTCATCGACTTTTTCCCAGGAAGTGGCCAGTGAGGGGACTTTCTTTTGCGAGCTGTCGTTCTTGATCAAATAATCGAACACGTTGACCAGGACGGCCTCGCTCTGCGTGTTGTTGTTATTGTGCGCGTCAAAGCTCTCGATGTCGGTGCTGTTGGCGATGGTCAAAACTTGTCCGCCCGAGCTTGCCGAAGCTTTCGGCGATGCGTCGGCGGCGCCTTCTTTGCCTGCTCCCGTGCTGCAGCCGGTTACGGCGAGCATGGCGGCCAGAACGGCGGTTAACCCTTTTGCGTAAAAACGTTTCAAATGAAACGACCTCCCTTTCGGTGCTGTTTATTTGGCTTGCGTTGAATCCGCGAGGTACGAAAGCGCTAAGGCCGAAAGCATGGCGACTCCGTAAGGGAGCGCGTTTTCGTCCAGATCGAATTTGGGGTGATGCAGGGGATAGCCGGTGTATTCCTGATCGTTGCTGACACCCAGACGGAAAAACACGCTCGGCACGGCTTCGGAATAAAAAGCGAAATCTTCTCCGCCGGTCGAAGGGTTGACGTACGTCCACTTTTTACCGCCTAGCACCTGCTCGCTCGTTCGGGTCATAAAATCGACCATATCGTCGTTGTTGATGACCATCGGGTAGCCCATATTGAACTTCAGCTCGTACTCGGCGCCGAAGGACTGGGTTACGCCGCGGACGATGTTCTCGACGAGACCGGGCATTTGCTTGCGCAGCGCCGGATTTAGCGTCCGGATCGTCCCGGTCATTTCAACTTCCGGGGCGATGGCTGTGCCCATATAGCCGCCTTGAATTTTGCCGATCGTGACGACGACCGTGTCGAGCGGATCGACCAGGCGGCTTGCGATGTGCTGCAAGGCGGAAATGACCTGGGCGGCAACGGTGATGGAATCGACCGCTTCGTGAGGCCGGGCGGCATGTCCGCCTTTGCCGATGATTTTGATGTACAGGCTGTCGGCCGAGGCAAAAGCGACGCCTTTGGTTACGGACAGGGAGCCCGTCGGCAAAGCCGGGAAGACGTGGAGCCCGGCCATCGCATCCACTTTCGGATTGTCGAGCGCTCCGTCGTCCATCATCGCTTTGGCGCCCGCAAGCCCTTCCTCGGCCGGTTGAAAGATGAACTTAATGTTGCCGCGTTTCGGCTTGCCGAGACCGGCGAGAAGCTGGGCGGCGCCCATCAGCATGCTGGTATGGGCGTCATGTCCGCACAGATGCCCTTTGCCGGGCACCTGCGAGCAGTAAGGCGCGGTCTTCTGATCTTGAATCGGCAGCGCGTCCATATCGGCCCGCAGTCCGATCGTAGGTCCGGGTTCCTCGCCTCTGAGCAGCCCGATGACGCCGGTTTTGCCGACGTTGCGCTGCACCTCAAGGCCCAGGCTCGCCAAATGGTCGGCGACGATGCCGGAAGTGCGGAACTCCTCGTAACCCGTCTCCGGATGCTGATGAAAATCCCTCCGCCATGCGACGACCTGTTCTTTTAAATTTCCCGCCAAATCAACCAACTTATCAAGCTCCACAACAACTACCTCCCGAATGATGCTCGTTCTATGATTGCTTATGCAGTACATAGGAGTCTGTCCGATGACGCCGGTGGAAAAAGGCTCCGCCGGACAGGCTCACAGCACGACTTACGGCGCCGTATCGCCGAACACTCTGGCATAAATGGCGGACGCCGTATTGTCGATGTGCTGCTTCATAATGTCCCGTGCTTTCGTTCCGTCGCCCGCCTGAAGCGCTTCGAGCAGCACGGTGTGCTTGTCGTAGCTGGCGAGCTTCACGCTCGGGCTGTAAGGCATCAGATCGAGCGCAGGATTAATTTTGGTGCGGATTTGCCGGACCGCCCGTTCGAAATAAACGTTGCCCGACGCTTTGGCGATCAACAGATGGAATTTGACGTCGAGCGAGCGAAACATTTCGCGTTCGCAATCTTCTTCCATGCTTTTCTCGACGTAGCCCCGCAGTTGGCCGATGTCGCCGGGGGCGATCCGCTCCGCTGCCAGGCGGGCCGCTTCGGGCTCGATGATCGAGCGGAACTCGAACACCTTCAGCATCCGGTCCCAGCTCTTCCGAATCTCGGCGCGGTTGCGGCGGTGCGAGTTCATCGTCAGCGGAAGGACGAACGTCCCGCCTTTGGCGCCGAGCCGTTTTTCGATGAGCCCGTTCGCTTCCAACTGGGACAAGGCTTCCCGGACCGCCAGCCGGCTGGCATTGAACATGGAGGCCAGCTCCCTTTCCGTAGGCAGCTGCTCCTCCGACAAAAACTCTTTCAAAATAATCGCTTCTTCCAACTGCTCCAAAATAAAATCGCTGACCTTTTTAGGCGACACCTTTTGGAATTGCAGCGTATCCGTCGACTGCATCCGACCCCTCCGCTATCAGTGAAATAATACATTAAGGTCCAAACCTTAAACCATTAAAAAAGCCAAAAAAAAGAGGGACTTCCTTATGAAGAAATTATAAAGGATCGAAAAAAATAGTGTCAACATATTTCACACGAATAAAAGCTGACGAATAGAGCTGCCAGCTGAAGCCAAAGGGCGCAACCAACTTTTGAAATAAAAATGAAGTGGTGATGTTACATTATATCACTTAAATCTCACGTTGGTATGATGGATTCCTTGCGGCTCCAAGAGGCTGCATTGCAGTTTGAAAGAGCAGGAATTCGAATTGTATCCTCATTAAAACATAATAAATCCTATGAGTCAACTATGGATTTAAGCCGATTGGCAGACCGGAGCTGCAGACTTCTCCGTACGTGACGGCAGGCCGAGTCTCTCGGCGCAGGGATTCGCGTGCGTTGGGGCTTGTCCGGCCGCCCCGCCTGCTTCCATTGCTATCGATGCATGACACGTAAAGACGGCGGCTTTCAACTGGGAGTTCAATTCCCCTGTTGGAAAAACCACGCCAGGCCGCCCCGCGCGCAGCTCCCAGCGCACGGTGTTGCGCTGCATGACGGCGGTCGGTTGACCAGATAGCTACAATCCTTCTGGCGGTGGCGGTGGCGGTGCGAAGAAAACCTGCAAAAATACAGGAATTTGCGCCTCGATACGTTGGATACGAAGAATTCCTGCAATTGTGCAGTTTTTTCGCTACGCATAGGGGCTCTGGCCCATTTTCGCTGAAAATTCCTGCACTTTCGCAGGCTTTTCGCCAAAATGAACCATTCCAGCAGGAAAAACCTGTACTTTTGCAGGTTTTTCCCTGTCAACCCGCCTCATGACAGTCTGCCATGCAGCGGCAATCAGCTCTAGGACAGACGCGAGCTGGAGAGCAAGGCTGCATGAGACGCCTCCCCCAGTTCCGCCAGCCCTAATAGTGCGCCGTCACTTTCTCGGGGAGCCTGACGGATCAGGAGTTCATTTCCTCTCAACTTCTGACCAGACAAGATAAAACAATCCCAGAATCAAAGAAAAATACATAACAGTGTGGAAAGTTGTTCCAATGATATCCAAAGAAATCTGGTAATTTTCAATTCGCCCGCCAGATGCAATTATTGCAGCCAGTGCGTAGGGGAGAATATACAAAAAAATAGCAACGATACAAAATAAAGCGCCAACGCCTCTTTTAGACAAATTTGTTCACCTCTTCTCGCATACGTGTAAAAGCAGCTCAAAGGTTGGATTTGCTCAGCCTAAGGCCGCGCTCTAATGCCTGCCATTCTTCCGATTCGCTGTACCGTCCATTGACACAAATATACCTCTGATTTATCTATAGATCCAGTAAAATATGGGAATAATTGAGTGTGGTTTTGTGTCAGATGGTAACGGAGGTATCTGCTGTGCAGTGAGTTTGTTCTATTTCTTTTTGCATGAAGGAGTGGTAAAATGAAATTGTTAGTTTCGTCTAATGCAATGTGGTTTCGTCTAATGAAATGATGGTATTCCATTTGGAGGTGCATAATTAATGAAAAATGATGATCGCCTCATCAAGCAGAATGTTCAGGATCAATTTGGCAAGCATGCCGAAAAATATGTAGCGAGCGAGAGCCATGCCAAGGGCGATGACCTCGATTTGGCCGTGGAATGGCTATCCCCGCAGCCCGACTGGCAGGTGCTCGATATCGCCACCGGCGGCGGCCATACGGCCAAAAAGCTTTCCGGCCATGTCAGGCAGGTCGTCGCCTCGGATTTGACGCTGCCGATGCTGGAGGCCGCTGCAGGCCATCTCCGGCGCGAACAGTGCGGCAATGTCCTGTTCGTGGAGGCGGACGCCGAAAAGCTGCCGTTCCTGGCGGACACTTTCGACGCGGTGACCTGCCGGATTGCGGCGCATCATTTTCCGAATCCGCATCTTTTCCTGCGCGAGGCGGCCCGTGTTCTGAAGCCGGGCGGCAGGCTGCTGCTCATCGACAACGTCGCTCCCGACGACCCGGCTTACGGGGCGTATATGAACGAATTCGAACGGCTGCGCGACACCAGTCATGTGCGCTGTCTACCCGTTCGGGAGTGGGAAGAACTGGCCGGGGAAGCGGGGCTCCGCGTCGAAAACTCCGTGCTAAGCCGCAAAAGGCACGCCTTCCCGGCCTGGGTAAGACGAACCGCGGCAACCGAGCAGCAGGCAGCGGAAGTTGAGCGCTATATTTGCGGCGCCGATCCGGCGGTGCAGAACTATTTTGCCGTCCGGGTGGAGGAGGGCCGGCTCGCCTCGCTGGAGATCGACGAGTGGCGCGCGCTGCTGCGCAAATAATCGCCGGAGCGGCTGCGCTATCGCGTGGCTGCGGCCTTGCTCGGCGACGCGATATTTCGCGTCACGCCGGGCATGGCCGCTTGAAAAAGGCGATGACATGGCCGTCTTTGGGCACGACGGAAACGAGCTCCCAGCCGTACCGGCCCCAATGGGACAGCGAGTCGTCCAGTGTCCAGCTGTACATGTGCCCGTCGGCTGCGGCGTGCAGGCAATCCGAGATTGCGATATCCGTCGCGTATGCCCAACGGACGTCTCGGGCAGGAGCGGCGTCCGGATGCGGCAGCCGCTCTTCTTTCACATCCCACCTGATGCGGGTAGCGGCATTTGAAAGCGCGGATACGATTTGTTCCGTTTCCGTAACTTCCAGAGCGAACAGGCGGGGAGCCCGGGGGAGATGAAACGTCGTGTGCGAATGATACACTTGCAAAACCATCGTACCGAGCGGGATACCGTCTCCGCTTTTGACGATATACCAAATGCACCGTTCCCTTTCTTCGGGAGGCCCCCAATTTTCCACGGAGTCTTTCCGATTAAAGCCGCTTTTCACGAGATAACCTTCCGCAGCCAAGTATTCAAAGACCGGCGCCATAAATTGCTGAATCCACACGCCGTATGCCCGGTCCCCATGTTCTTCGAACATCCGCATTAATTCCTCTTTCTTTTCCTCGTAAACCGCCCGCCATGAGACGGATAAAATTTTCCCCGCGCTGCGGATAAGGGTGGTAAATGAAGTTTCGGTCATAATATGCAGCTCCTTTTTTTGATTTTAATTTAACGATGTTAAATTGTAATTTAATACCGTTAGATTAATATGGTGTGCTATAATTGTCAAGAAAAACTGGAGGGTGATTATGGCTAGAAGGCGAATTCATCAACCGGCGGCCGAACTGCACGAGGGGCAGACAGAGCCGCTGCATACGCCTCTCGACGGTCAACGGATCGTGAAGGCGGTCTTGAACATGCTGCAGGCCGAAGGACTGGATCGGCTGAGTATGCGGAAAATCGCCGATTCCCTCGGAGTTAAAGCGGCGGCCCTCTATTATCACGTAAAAGACAAGGAGCAGCTGCTCCATTTGTTAGCGGAGCAAATAAGCGCCGAAGCCGAATTCCCGGATGCGGAACTGGCTTGGCAAGAGCAGGCCCGGCAGTGGGCGCTGAATTTTCGCCGGACGCTTCACCGGTACAGAGACGCTGTCCGCATCATGGGCGCGACGATTGCAGCGAGTCCCAGCCGACTGGCGCATATCGAATTTTTGTTCCGCTTATTGGCCGAATCCGGGTTCAGGGACCCGCATATTCCGTGGCTGGCATCCATGCTGAAAAACTACGTGCTAGGTTTTGTGGACGAGGAGAGCCGCTTAACCGGCCGCGCCGAGAGGGAACATATGGATATGGATGAACTGGGCAAAGCCCAATCCGAACGGTTTCAGGCGCTTCCCAAGGAGCACTATCCCCATATCGCCCGGCTGGCTTCGTATACAACGGCCGTAGACTGGGATAACGAATTTTTATTCGGAATCGACGTCCTCCTGGCCGGATTCGAAACCAAACGATCGCCACAAGAGTGAAGTGAGAACTGACAAAGAGAGTACGTAGCACAAGAGTATAAGGAACATGAGGGGCATAAGGTTCAGGGGTAACACACCTGAGAATTGGAGAGGTAATTTATGGAGATCAACTATTGTATGTCATGCGGGACTGCTTTGGAAACCCGGGAAATCGGCGGCGCTGCAAGAAGAGCTTGTCCGGCGTGCAGCTTCGTGCACTGGGGAAATTACAGCGTTGGCGTCGGTGCATTGGTGGTAAAAGAAGGCAAAGTGCTGCTCGTGCGCAGAGCCCAGGAGCCGGGGCTGGGAAGATGGACGAATCCTGGAGGATACATCGAGCAGATGGAGCTTATTCACGATACAATTCAAAGAGAAGTGCTGGAAGAAGCGGGCGTAGAAGCGGTTGTGAAACGGGTGGTTGCAGTGCGCGATCTTCCAAGAAGCATTCATAACCTGTACATCGCTTTCGAAATGGAATACATCGGCGGAGAGCCTGTACCGGACAACGTGGAAGTCGATGCGGCGGGATTTTACAGCCTCGATGAAATGGCATCGATGCCTGTGGCCGATTTTACCCGCTGGCTCGTCGATGTGGCGCTGAACGCGAACGCGGCGGGCCTGACCGTGGACGAGCACCCGATCGTTCCGATGAACGGCTACGGGCTGTACAGAGTCCCGGCCGGAGGCAGGTAGCAGCAGTCGCCGCTGCACTTCTCCGGGAGCTCCTACTCCTGATCGCGAAAAGTGTACGGAACGACGTTTCGGAAACCATCGCAAAAGATGCTCGCCAATAGGAGCAGGGGCCAGCCGGTAACACGCGGAAAACCAGCGAAAATCAGAAGTGGCGGGCAAGAAGAACCGGAGGGGGCCTATTTCGGCGCATCCGTTTTCCAAAGCGCGTCTCTCCCACACGGGGTGCGGCGCTACACAGCGAGGAGCCTAAGACGGCTTGACAAGCCAGTCCGGGGAAAAAGCCTGCAAAAGTGCAGGAATTTCCTGCGAAAATGGTTCGTTTTGGTGAAAAGCTTGCACTATTCAGGCTCTTGAGAACCCCCTTTTTTTCTGGATGCTCAAAAAAAGCACCAAAAGTATGAGCTAAAAAATAATAAGAAAAACCAATGCTACCAAGGAAAGCGCAAGGCTGATTTTTTCGGAAGTAGCTTTTTTATCGGGTTCATACGCGCCTCACCGCTTTATACCCCAAACCACGCACCGTCACGATCTCGAAGTCGGGGTTCAAAAATGTTTAGTTTATGCCATTATCCTTGCTAGTTATCACACGTGAACCCGCCGAAACTTGGATGATCATGCATAGATCTCGGGGGGAACTCCATCGAATAATTGCTACATTTGGAGATCGCTCATATTTAAGAAAATCCGAAAGGAGTTGCTGTAGTTGCAGAGAATCTCATCTAAACTGAGGCTGAATTTCAGGTGTGAGGTTGTGATAATAAAACTTAGAAGGGACGTACCAAAAGATAATGGACGAGAATAACGATAGAAAGCAGAACAAGGGTACACGGCGTCGAGGTGACATTTTGGAGAATGCAATTCTGCAGGCAGCATGGGATGAATGGAAAGAGGTAGGCTATACTACTTTAACTATGGAGGCAGTCGCTATACGGGCGAAAACGAACAAGAACGCACTGTACCGTCGTTGGCCCAATAAAACGCAGCTTGTGGTTGCGGCTATTACCAAACTGATTCCCAAGCCCTCCCTTGAGGATCCGAACACAGGAGATTTGCGTGAAGATGTTATAATACTGCTGAATCGGATTGCAGAAATTTTGCAAATCATTGGATCGGAAACGATACATGGTATTATGGTCGACTACCACGGCAAGGATATTATCGCTTATCTACCTCAGCTTATTGGTAACAAAACCGAGGATCAGTTGACGATGCTGATAAGGACTATTTTAAATAACGCGGAGAAGCGTGGAGAAGTTAGCCTGAAAGGAATAAGTGAAAGGATCCTTTCACTGCCGGCCGATTTGCTCCGATACGAAGTGTTCACCACTCATGAGGCGCTGACTGAACAGATCATTACAGAAATCGTGGATGACATTTTTTTGCCACTTGTCCGAATTTGACAGTCCAAGTTTGACAGTATGTTAATTAGCCGCATTCCAACGGTATGGAATGTGGCTTTTTGTTATGAAAAAATAAATTTATTGCACATCCTAAGTCAATAGGTTATCCTTGGAATAAGGAACTAATAGTACCTTATTTGAAGGAGGAAGAATCTTAATGACAAACGCTAAGAAAAGTAAAGCTAAGAAAGTATTGATCTCAGGTGCAAGCATCGCCGGGCCGACTCTTGCCTACTGGCTTAGTGAGTATGGCTTCGATGTAACTATTGTTGAACTTGCCGAAACAGTCCGTACTGGTGGATACCCAATCGATATCCGAGGAACGGCAATTGATGTGGTCGAGAAGATGGGAATACTCCCACAACTCCAAGCAGCTCACAGTCAGTCAAAGAAGTTTACTTTTCTCAAACCGGATAGCAGCATTGCAGCCATCATGAAGCCGGAGGAGCTTACCGGCGGAGAGGAAGAGCGGGATCTCGAAGTGCCGCGAGGCAAGTTGTCGGAAGCAATATTCGAACTAACGAAGAATCAACCGGTTCGATACATGTTCAATGATTCCATTGCTACTCTGAATGACATCAATGATGGAGTAGATGTTACATTTAAGAGCGGTCATAGCGAAAGATTCGATCTTGTTATCGGTGCAGATGGTATACACTCCAAAACGCGCCGTCTTGTATTCGGGGAAGAGGAGCAGTTTACTCGATATCTTGGATATTGTTTTAACGTATTCACCATTCCGAATGAACTGGGCCTGTCCTATGAGATTATCTCCTATGCCACACCAGGGCTGTATACCGCATTGTTGGCCTACCGAGACAGTGAAACGCTTTTTGCTTTTCTGGCGTTCGCATTAGAAAAGCCTCCTTTTTCTGGGAGGCCGGATCCTGGCCAACAACGCAAGTTGACCGCAGAAAAATTTGCCGATAGTGGCTGGGAAGTTCCTCGACTTGTAAAGGCGATGACGGAAGCTGAGGATATGTATTTTGATATAGTCAGTCAGATTCGAATGCCCCGATGGTCGAAGGGCAGAGTGGTGCTGACAGGTGACTCTGCCTTTGCTCCGTCCTTTTTAACCGGACAGGGAACAAGTCTCGCATTGGTTGGCGCTTATATTCTGGCTGGAGAAATCGCTTCACATGAAAAACATGAACAAGCCTTTTCTGCTTATGAAAAATTAATGCGGCCTTTTGCTGAAGCGAACCAGGCTTTGGCCGATAAAGGTGCGGCAGTCCTTTTTCCTCGTACCAGTAAGGAGCTGGAATTCCGTAATCAGATGCTCGCCACTTTACAATCTTCTGACTCAGAAAGCCTGTCTGTTGATGAGTCGAAAGAAGTGTATAGTTCGATTAAATTGCCGGATTACAATTCGAAACAGAGGTTAAATGACAACATTTAGCGCGGAAAAACGGCGTTTTGGAAAAAGGTGAAGTTTTGTTCGGGCAAGACTCACAAGGCTAGCAGGAAAGTTAATGCGAGCCAATTTGGGATTTTGATCATTAAAAAATACATTCTCTTTTCCTTAGTAACTCCACAACATCGCTCTATCCTCGCGGTGCCGGCGCACTGATCCCTGAAGCATCATTCTATTTCTACAAGCCTTTTGCGGATGTTTGAACGAATTTGTGACATTGAAGGCCTGGCTTTTGCTGCGAAACGGCCATAATCATCTACTTTGGGAGCTCTTCCCAAGTCAAATGCAAATGGTTGCTTTTGCAGGTTTTCCTCGCGCAGCTAGGCAAAGGAAGTGGCTCTTGCGTGTGATTTCGCAAAAGGTGGCCTATTTCGGCGCATCTGCTTTTTGCCAATGCGCACGGGTTGCGGCGCTGCACAGCAGGGAGCCTAAGACGGCTTGGCAAGCCAGGCCGGGGAAAAAGCCTGCAAAAGTGCAGGAATTCCTGCGAAAATGGTCCGTTTTGGCGAAAAGCCTGCAAAAGTACAGGAATTTTCGTTGGAAATGAATCTGAGCGCGTGTACTCGGTGAAAAGACTGCACTTTTGCAGGAATTGTTCGCAGCAAGCGAATCAACGAGTAAAAACCTGCACTTTTGCAGGTTTTCCTCGCGCAGCTAGGCAGGGGAGTGACTTTTGCGTGTGGTTTCGCAAAACGCAGCGGACCTGAATTAGCTTCATTCTGTGGAGTGACGCTCACGGCGCCACGGGGGTTTCTGCAGATTTATCCGGCCACAGACTATGGATTGGCGCCGTTCGCCGCGCGTCTCGGGCCGTTCGCGCCACCTCGGCACCGTCACGCCGCGACGTTCCTGCGTCGCGTCTGCCTCGCCGTTCGCGCCGTCCCGGCACCGTCGCGCCGCAGCAGCTGCCCCGGCGCAGTCGCGCTGCGGCGTCCCCCTCGTGTGGGACGCCTTTGTTTTATTTCCGTCCGAGCACGAGCCGGACTCCCATTAGTTTGCGCACGATCAGCCAAGCGATGGCGGTAAAAAGAATGCCGCCTGCGTAAAGGCTGAATATGTACCCCGCCAGGTTGGGATTGTCTTCGTACCTGTTGCTGAACATCGTCGTTCCCAGCAGAAAGGCGCACACGATGACGCTTGCTTTGAAATAAGGGATGAGCTGAGGGTACAGCAGCATTTTGCCGTTATTTTCATTTGTCGATTTGCCGGAAGTTTTAACGATCAACAGCAGACTTGCCGCGATCACAACGAGAGACGTATATATGCTCCCGTACCCGGTATAGACCTCATGGGCAACGGCGGTGCCTTGATTCATCTCTCTCATCACGTAATCGGTGATTTTGATCATACGCATGGGAAAGGAAATGATGCCAAAAAAATCGTACAGGTAAGGATTCGTCACAAAATGACGCCCTGTGAACACCCAATAGTGCTTGTCTGCGAAATCCTCCAAAAGCTGGTACACGACCCCGGGGACGAAAAGGCCTATAAAGCCGATCGCAAATTGGGAAACTACGCTGGCGCCGATCAGTCCGACAAACAGGCTGAAGGTGAAAACGCCGATCATCGTGAACAGCTCATGGATCTGGTAGTACATAAGCACGCTGTCTTTCAGGTAATCTTTCAAAACGGTATTATGTAAAATGAAAAAATTGAGTCCCGAGCTGACGGCTACTGCCGCTGTGATATGCGCCGCTCCAAGCCACCAGTTGGATAAAAACAGGTCAATCCGGCGCACGGGCCAGGAGAACGAGTATTCCAGACCTTGATTCGATCTGCCGAATCCGATCATGAGCACGGCGATGGCTGCGCAAATACAAATTTGAAGCAGCGTTTCATTCGAAAGATTAGGGGAAAAATGGTATTCGAACCCACCGGATTTCCCTGATTTTTTCCAATAGTCGAGCATGCTCTGCAAGTTTTGTGCATGATCGAACAATTTATAGGAAGTGAACAGCGTCATCAGCCAGAATGCCCAAATCGCAAATTTGGCCTGCTTGTAGTTTCTGAACAAAAGCGCTTTATGAAACACGCGAATCTCCTCCCAGCACCGTTACGAAAATATCCTCCAATTTCATCGGCAATTCTTCCAGCAGCACGGGATTCGTTGCCTGAAGCTGCTTCAGCGTTTCCTCCGGCCGCTCTTTGAGCAAAAGAGTCATCACACGGCCGATCTGTCCGATCAGCTCGATACCCTTAACTTCGGCGAGATGTTCCAGCGCGCCTGTGCCGTAGGCGACCTGCACTTTTTTATACTGCTGTTTCACATCGTCGGTGCTGATGCACATCTCCAGCCGCCCGCCTTTCATCAGAAGCAGCGAATCCGCGATCTTTTCCAATTCCTCCAGCTGATGCGTCGAAATGAGCAGAGATAGCTCGCGCTCCGCCACTTCCTCCAGCAAAGTTTGCATAATTTGCTTTTTCACGACGACATCCAGTCCGTTGGTCGGTTCGTCCAAAACGATGAGGCGGGCGCCGCTGCATATCGCCAAAAGAATGAACAGCAGCGCTTTCATCCCCCGCGAGAAGCTGCGCAAGGATTGCCGGGGCGGCAGGCTGAATTGCCGGATGAACGTGACCATTTTCAGGTCGTCGAACTCCGGGTACAGCTTTTGATGCAGCTTGACGATCTCGCTTACCGAGTAGCTGTTGAACATGCCTGTATGGTCGGGCACAAAATAAATATGAGTGCGAACCGCATGTTCGCGGGCGACGGCGCGGCCGTCGAACAGCACTTCTCCTTCGTCGGGGTCGAGAATGCCGACGATCGTTTTCAGCAGCGTCGTTTTGCCGACGCCGTTGCGTCCGAGCAGACCGGCGATGGAGCCGGCCTTCAGCTCAAAGCCGATGTTCTCCAGAACAAGCCGCCCGTCGATGCGTTTACTCAGATTTTGCACGGTTAACATGCTTTGCACCTCCAAGTTCCTCCCAATACTGTTCGATCCACTGGATCAGTGTTTCACGGTTTACGCCCGCGTATGACGATTCCACGACGAGCAGCTTTAAAGCCTTTTGGATTTCATTCATTTTGTCTCGGTCTCCTTTTGCCGGGAGCGCATCGACGACGAACGTCCCTTTGCCTCTTCGCGTTTCGATAACATGCTGCCGCTCCAGCTCCTGATAAGCTTTGCTCACCGTATTCGGATTGATCACCAGCGCGGCGGAAAGCTCGCGTACGGACAACAGCTTGTCGCCCCGCTGAATGGCGCCTTGCAGAATGCGTTCTTTGATCTGCTGGACAATTTGTTCCCAGATCGGAGTGGGGCTCCGTTCATCCAAATGAAGATACATGCAGCTCCTCCTTTCGAATGTACCAAGTGTACTAGTTGATATGATACACATAATACATGTTGATACGGAAAAATGTCAAGCCTTCCGCATCTGTTTTTGTGCTATCATCTACATGAAGACATACACGAAGTCATACACGAAGGCCAATCAGTTGAAGGAGAACCATCCGATGCATATAAAGCTTCGAGGACACCATTTGCTTTGCTTGCTGGGTTACAGGGGGATGGGCTATTCCCCGTATTTTTGCGTCAATATGACAAAAATTTACGAGACGCTGCGGAGCCGCCCGGAGACGAGGATTGCGATCGTGGAGGGGCCCGACGAGATTTGCGCCGCCTTTCCGAGCGATGAGCAGAGGCCGCACTGCGAGGATCTAAGCGTGTACCGGAAGGATGCCGCCGTTCTGGAGATGCTCGGTCTGCAAACGGGCTTCGAATGGAGCTGGGAGGAAATTCTCGGTAAAATAGCGGCGGAATTCGTACCGAAGGACATCAGCGTCGTATGCGCGACCTGTCCCTGGGAGCCGTACGGGGTCTGCGCGGAAGGCGTCCGTCTTGTCACGCGGGGCGAGGAGCTGCCGCCGCTTAAGCAATAAAGCCGGTGCAAGAATCCGCCAAGCGGTTCTTTTCCCGGCTTTATTACGTGCATGCGTCCGCCCGCAGGGGCGGCCAAACGGGCATGAGGGACCAACGGACAGGTGAACGGCCCGGCGGAGGCAGGACAGACTTTCAGGCAAGCACGCCGACGTCCGTATTCGTTTCGAGCTTTTCCTGCGGGGAAGCGAGGCGGTTCGCCACCATCCTCAGTTCCTCCATGGGACGGAGCATCTTATGGAGGGAGTGGGCGTCTTTCACGGCCGGCTGGAGCCAGGCGTCGACATCGTCCGCTTCCAGAATAGCCGGCATCCGGCCCATATAAGGGGCCACGAGCGAATTGGCCTCCGTCATCAGCATCGTGCAGGTGCGCAGCTCTTCGCCCGACGGGGAGCGCCACACATCGTACAAGCCGGCGATGCCGAAAGTGCCGCTGCGCATTTTGAACCTGTGCCACTGCGTCCGCTTGCCCTCCGTCCGGCTTATATAGAAGCCGCTGCACGGAATGACGCAGCGCTGCTTGCGGACGATGCGCTCGAACGCATCGCTGCGAAAAATCGAATCGCGGTCGCCGCACACCGCGTCTCTGGCCCAGAACGGCATGAGCCCCCATCTGAATTCGTCGAGCAGCCGCTCGGACTTGCGGTTCGTTACGATGGCGGACAGCGACTGGGTCGGCTTGATTTCGTAACGGTTGGAGCTGTACGACAGCAGACGGTCAATGCGGAATTGCGCGACAACCTCCGAGACGTCTGCGAGCATCGATATCGATGTGCACATAGTTAAGACCACCTTTTATGATTTTGGCTATTATTTGCCTAAACGACCAAAATCATGTACAGGCGGAAAAAAAGTACAGACGGAAAAAACAAAAACCGCATCGCGAAGGATGCGGTTCGGCGGTAAAAAAAGCCGGGCTAATCGGCAGTCTGGGCGTAGATGCGGTTTTTGCCATACCGCTTGGCCGTATACAAACATTCGTCCACGCGCTGGAACCAGGCTTTTTTGAGCGTATTGCGGTCGTACGGAGCTACTCCGATACTCATTGTTATGTGCTGATCGGGTATTTCGGGAATGAGCGTGCCGCGCACCTTGTGCAGCAGCGTTTCACACAGGGCCATCACTTCGTCGTGCCGCTTCCCGACAAAAAGCACCGCGAACTCCTCGCCTCCGTAACGGAAAGCCATATCGTCCGAGCTTAACGTTTGCTTCAGTATGGAGCCTATCGTTTTCAGCACTTCGTCGCCAACCCAGTGGCCGTAAGTATCGTTGATTCTTTTGAAATTGTCGATGTCCATAAGCGCGAGTTCGAGCGGCGTGTCGTGCGGAATGTGCGAAATGAGATGATCGGTATGCTCCTGAAACGAACGGTGGTTGAACAAATCGGTCAGCGCGTCCACCTTGGAGAGCCGGTCGATCATCACGTTGCGAATTAGCAGCTCCTGTTCCCTGACGACGGAATCTTTAAGCTGGGTAATTAAATCAAGACCTTTATCCATAATGGCAAAACAAACGACCGCGGTTGCCGTTACGACTGCTGCGGACACGATCATTTCATACGCGCTAGGCACGATTCCTCTGTAAAAATTGGCGGCAACCAATATCACGATGCAAACAAGGCTCGATACATATGCAAAAACGATCAGCTTGCGCTGAAAATAACTCGATGACAGCAGTACGGGAATGCACATCAACTCGTATTTGTCGTTTAATTCCGGGATGCAAATAATAAAAAGACCGACCATAGTCATGGTCCAGACAATCATGATAAAATCGCTGTAGCGCTTGAACAAATAAACAGCGGCATGGCCGATCGCCATAAGAGCCAACTGCAAGCATGTCGGAATCACCTGGAATCGGATAAAACTGTGCCCCCACTGATCAGGGGTTCGACTGATGTCTACGAACAGACCGATCGTCGCAGCCGCTTCGTATATCAACAAAATCGACCAAAAAATACGAATGAGCTTCCGATTCCAATTGCTGTCGTTTACCGGGGGTTGTTCCAAAAGTTTCAGGCTCCTTTTCTACCGGGACGGCCATGGGTGCATGAACGGCAATCATCCTTATTTCCAGTCAGGCTGGAAGCAGGATTAGGAGTATTCGCCCGGATTTGCGCAGAGGTGCTAACGATATTGTAAGAAAGGATTTCCAATTAGGCAAGAGGAACTAGTAGATTCGACATAAGTATATAGAATGCGACATTATTTTTGGGAATTTGCAAAAGGCGCTGCATGCAGGCCGTCAGGAGGATTTATGGCAGCTCAATCTTATACGCACGCTTGGGAGCATTATGCGGACGAGCTTTGCCTGCTGGACAAAAAGCTTCGCCTGCTGTACGCGAGAAGGCAGGTTCAAACCGCCGACCCTCAGACGGACGCGTTTCGCGGCATGTTCGTGTCCGAGGACGAATTCATGCGTCTCGCAGGGGCGCAGGCGGCGGAAGAGGCCGCTCGGCAGGAGGAGACGGAGGCCGAGCTCCTCGGAGAGATCGAGGAGTGGGAGGAGCGGATTGCGGAGCGGCTGCGGGCGAGCCGGGAAAGCCAGGTGCTGCTGCCGCTCGTCTACATGTCGGCGGTATTCGGGCTTTCGCAGGTGGAAGAGCGCATCGTGCTGCTGGCGCTGGCGCTCGAGCTGGACCGCAAATACGAGCGGTTATTCGGATTTTTGCAGGACGATTTGACGAATAAAGCGCCTAATGTCGGCACGGCGCTGCAATTGGCATGCCGCACGCCCGAGGACATGCGCACATGGCGCGCGACATTTTTGGGCCCGGCCGGCAAGCTGGCCCGGTACTTTTTGCAGCGGGAGGAGCACGAGCCGCCGGGCAGATCGCTGCTCTCGAAGCCGGTGCTGCTGGACAAGCGGATCGCCGCGTTCCTGCTTGACACCGGCGAGCTGGACGCCGGGCTGAAGCCGGCCGCGGCGATCGTGTACCCGGATGACGCCGCGCCGCCGCTGCTCATCCAGGAAGATTTTCAGCGGCGATTGCAGGCATTCGTCCGCGAGTCTTACGAAGCACCGGTCCCGGCGCGCCGGGGGCTTGCTTTCTGCCTGTGGGGCAGCGCCGGCGCAGGCAAAAAACTGCATGTGCGGCACTGCGCCCGCGCATTTGGCAAGCCGCTCCTCCTCGTGAACGCGGAGGAGCTGCTTTTGCAGCCGGCCGGCTTCGCCGGGCTGCTTGCGGCCGTGATGCGCGAAGCGATTTTGCATCAGGCGGTGCTTTGCTTTACGCGGCTTGAAGCGCTGTATCCGGAAGAGCCGGATTTCGCCGCGAGGCAGCGCCAGCAGCAGTTTCACGAGCAGCTGGACGGCTATGCCGGCCTGCTGTTTCTGCTGGCGGGGCAGCAGCTGCGCATAGAGTGGAAGCCGAAGGACCGCCTGCTGGTGGAGCACGAGCTGCAGGTGCCGGACGAGGCGGCCAGAGAGCTGCTCTGGCGGCGCTTCGCCGAAGAGCTCGGCGTCCAGGGGGACGTCGACTGGCGGGTGATGAGCGGCAAATTCCGCTTCACCCCCGGGCAGATCCGCCAGTCGCTGGAGCTTGCCGCCGGCTATTCGGCCTGGCAGCGCCAGCTGGACGGCCGCCCGGCGGACGCCGCAGCGCTGGAAGCGCCCGCGCTGTACCGGGCATGCTTCCGGCAGGCCCAGCACCGGCTGGAGCGCAAGGCGGTGCGCATCGAGCCCCGCTACGGCTGGGAGGACGTCATTTTGCCGCCGGAGCAAAAGGATCAGCTGCGCAATGCGTGCAGCCAGGTCAAATTCCGCAGTCTCGTCTACGGAGACTGGGGGTTCGAGAAGAAGCTGGCCTACGGCAAAGGTCTCAGCATGCTGTTCGCCGGTCCCCCCGGCACGGGCAAGACGATGTCGGCCCAGGTCGTAGCGGGGGAGCTGCAGCTTGAGCTGTACAAGGTCGATCTCTCGCAGGTGATCAGCAAATACATCGGCGAGACCGAGAAGAACTTGCACGAAATTTTCCACGAAGCGCAGCTGAGCAGTGCCGTGCTTTTCTTCGACGAGACGGACGCCCTGTTCGGCAAGCGGTCGGAAGTGAAAGATTCGCACGACAAATACGCCAACATCGAGACGGCCTATTTGCTGCAAAAAATGGAGGAGTACCAGGGGATCACGGTTCTGGCGACGAATTTGCTGAACAATATCGACGAGGCCTTTTTGCGGAGAATCAATTATGTGATCAAATTTCCGTTTCCCGACGCGGAATACCGGGAGCGGATCTGGCGCTCGATGTTTCCGCCGGCGGCGCCCGTCAGCAGCGAGGTCGACTTCAAATACCTGGCGCAAAAGTTCGAGATAGCCGGGGGCAACATCAAAAATGTCGTGCTGTCTTCGGCGTTTTTGGCTGCGGAAGCGGGAGAGCCGATACGCATGCGCCACATTATCGCCTCCATTCGCCATGAATTGCAAAAATCCGGGAAAATCGTGGCAAAACTGGATCTGGAGAACTATTAAGAAGGTAAATTTTTGATGGGAAAGATGAAGAAATCTGTAGTCATCCTACTTAAATACAATTATAATAAAAAAGGATTTAAGATTAACGTAAAGATTTGACATATTGCACGTTTGTTCTACACGCATACATAATTGCCATTTCAAGAGGCAGGAGTGAAATCCAATAGGCGACTATTCCGTAATTGCTGATGTCAGCGCGTCCTTAGTGAAGCTGCTCAGAGAAAACATGACCCCCGACCCCATCCCGCAGCCCGAGATGATCGGTCTGGCATCGCCTGTCGATAAAGGAGATTTCTACCTGTCTCTTTTCCTGTATACGGTCAGGGAAAGCGGAGATAACCGGCGGACGCAGATGATATCCAGGGGGACCCACGAAATCCAGTTTCCTCCCATGTCGGTCGAGCTCGGCTACCTGCTTACCGTCCAATCGCCGGCGGAACTGCAGTCCCGCGCGCTTGACGAGCACCGGATTTTGGGGAGAGCGATGCAGGTGCTGTACGACAATTCGGTGCTGCGGGGCTCCATGACGGTAGGCACGCTGGCCGAGCGCGAGGAGGAAGTGCGCATCGTCTTGGACCCGTTCGCCGGAGAAAGCATGATGAACATGTGGAATTTTGCCGATACCCCTTACAGGCTTTCCCTGAGCTACACGGTCGGCCCTGTCCAAATCGATTCGACAAGAATCAGGACGACGAAGCGGGTGCTGGAACGCGATATTCGCATACAAGGTTAAAATTCCGGAAAGGACAGGTGGCGTCGGATTTGGAACTCAGGCGCGAAGTACATTTGAAATCACGCGTTTCCCTGGTTGTCGGCCTGTCAGACTCATTCACCTCAGAAGCCCCCATCGGTACGAATATCGCCGTACATCTCGAAGGCGCCCGCTCGATTGCGATCAGCAAATCGAACGGATCCTATATATTCAACGATTTACCGGAGGGCGATTACCGGCTCCGCATAGACGCTGAACATTATTTTCAAGAGCAAATCCCGTTTTCCACCCGATCTTCCCGTTCCATCGAGCAAATTCGGCTGCAGCTGCAGCCGCTGCCCTCGTATCCGTTTCCGCCGGGCGCCCCGCTCATAAGGGTTTGCCTGCGGGACGGCAAGGACGCGCCGCTGCAAGGAGCGCCGGTCGCAGCCAGCGTGCTGACGGAAGAATGCGCGCGGGCCAGGCTGATGCCGGAGCAGACCGGCGCAGGCGCGGAAGAAATTGCGGTCGGTTTTGTGACCGGCAGCATGGTTGAGGGCAGCCGGTACGTGCTGCGAGAGCGCGGACCGCAAGGTCCGGAAGAACCGGTGCAAATTGCGGAGGTTCTGGAGCACCGGAAGCGTTTCCGGCTCGCGAAGCCGCTGGTCCGCAGCTATTCGCGGGGAGCGCTGCTGCTTCCCGCCGTCGAGACCCGCTGCACCGAACGCGGCGAAGCGGTCATCGCTTTGGGAGGCTGCAGAGCGCCTTCGTTTTCGGTGCGCCTGCACATCGCCGGCGGCGGGAGCGGCCAGCCTTTCTTGAAGGAGGTGATGGTGGCGGAAGGCCAAACCACCAACCTCGGAACGCAATACATAACGTAACCTCATTTAGCGGATGGGTGCATGCGTCCATCTTCTATACAAAAAACCACAAGCAGAAAGGAGAGAACTGGTATCATGTCTGCGGCGGCATCAAGCGGCAAGCAAGCGCCTGCAGGCAGAACCGGGGAACAATGGCTGAATATTTATCACCGGGAGTCTATGTGGAAGAGTTTGACAGCGGCGCGCAGCCGTTGGAAGGTGCAAGCACAAGTACGGCCGGGTTTTTAGGACTCGCGCAAAGAGGAGAAATCGAGGGCGTACCTCAATTAGTGACGAGCGTAGCGGACTTTCACCGTTTGTTCGGCAGCTATTTGTCGGAAAACGAATTTGGCGATTACCGCTTTTTATCGTATGCCGTTGAACATTTTTTCCTGAACGGAGGCTCGCGCTGCTTTGTCATGCGGGTAGCGCCGTCCGACGCCAAAGCTGCGACGAATCAGACCGAAGGCAACAGAGAAGCCAAGATTGTACGCATTACTTCCAAAAATCCCGGCACATGGGGCAACCAAATCCGCGCGGTCATCGTTCCGGCGAGCAAGGCCAAGACGCAAATCTACGAGGACCTGGGCGAGAACCAATACCGCGTCAAAAACAACGCGGGCTTCAACGTAGGCGACGTCGTCGCTTTCGAAGCGGACGGCAGCAAGCAGTACAACAAAATCGTAGCTTCCCAAGACAACATCATCAAGCTCGCTTCCGAGCTTACAGGCGATGTGACGGACGCGAATTTGCTGCCTGCCAAAGTTTTGACTACCTGCGAATTTACGATCAACGTTTTTTACGGGGATGAAGCGGAGACTTATGAAAAGATGTCCCTGAACATTTCCGCAGCGAACCATATCGAGAAAATCATGTCCCGTTCCAACATCGTAACGGTGAAAGATTTGACCGACGGCAAAGATCTCGGCGCCGTAGCTCCTTTCGAGGTGCTCTCCGGCGAAGAGGAGACGGCCGGCAAGTTCCAGATCGCGCTGTCGGGCGGCAGCAACGGTTCCGTCGCCAATCTGTCCGCGGGCGATTTCATGGGCGTAGACCGCGGCCCCGGCAAGCGTACGGGCATCCAGTCGTTCATCGATAACGACGTGGTCAGCATTATGGCCGTTCCGGGCGTAACGGACCCGAACGTTCAGCTTTCCCTCGTCGCGCATTGCGAAAACCTCGGCAGCCGTTTTGCCGTGCTCGACATTCCGCGCGACAAAACGAAAGTGGCGGACGTGATGACGCACCGCAACATTTTCGACAGCAGCTATGCAGCGATGTACAACCCTTGGCTGCAGGTGTTCGACCCGCTGGACAAGCGCAACATTTATATCCCGCCGTCCGGCTCCGTCATCGGGATTTACTCGCGCTCGGACCAAACCCGCGGCGTGCAAAAAGCGCCGGCCAACGAAGTCGTTCGCGGCGCCGTAGGCCTCGACTGCCAGTACAACAAAGGCGAGCAGGATATCCTTAACCCGCAAGGCGTGAACTTGATCCGCCATTTTGCCGGACAAGGCATCCGCGTGTGGGGTGCGCGCACCGCTTCCTCCAACGGTTTATGGAAATATGTCAACGTCAGAAGGCTGTTCATTTTCCTTGAAGAGTCGATCAAGAACGGCACGAACTGGGTCGTCTTCGAACCGAACGACGAGCAGCTGTGGGCTCGCGTACAACGCACGATTGATGCGTTCCTGACGCGCGTATGGAGAGACGGAGCGCTGATGGGCGGCAGTCCTGCCGAGGCGTTCTACATCAACATCGGACGAAGCACGATGACGCAGGACGACATCGACAACGGACGGCTCATTTGCGTCATCGGCGTAGCGCCTGTGAAGCCTGCCGAGTTCGTCATTTTCCGCATTACTCAGAAGACGAGAGAAGAGTAAGACGAGAGAAGAGCAGGCCCGCTCGGACGATCATTTTTTTCATAATCAGGAAAGGGGTATTATATGGCTGTCGAACGTAAAGATCCATACCGCAATTTTAGATTCAGAATCGAAGTGGAAGGCATTCAGCAAGCAGGGTTCAGCGAAGTGTCCGGCTTTGACGCATCGCTGTCCGTCATCGAGTACCGCGAGGGCAACGAAGTCATTACGCCTCGCAAACTTCCGGGGCTTGCCAAATACGGCAACATCACGCTGAAATGGGGCGTAACCGACTCTTTGGATATGTACAACTGGATGTCCGAGTCGATTCAGGGCAAAATTTCCCGCAAAACCGTTACGATCATCGCAATCAACGAAGAGGGCGGCGACGTGGCGACATGGCAGGTTATCGAAGCGTGGCCGTCCAAGTATACGGCTCCGAACTTTAACGGATCGGGCAACGAAGTCGCGATCGAAAATTTGGAGCTTGCCCACGAAGGCATGACGCGCACGAAGTAACGGCAGCGAAAGAGTAGGAGAGCTGGAGCGCTGCGCTTCAGCTTCCGGCTCTTCTTTTTTCACATGAAGGAGGAAGCAAGCATGGCTTTTAAAACGGAGTACGAATTCGAGCTCCCCAGAGGATACGTCGATGAGGACGGCACGCTGCACAAAAGAGGCGTGATGCGCCTTGCGACGGCCGCCGACGAAATACTGCCGATGCGCGATCAGCGCGTCCAGCAAAATCCCGGCTACCTCACGATCATTTTGCTAACGCGCGTCATTACCAAATTAGGCGATCTGCGCGCTATCGATACGCGGGTCGTGGAAAAATTGTTCACGGCAGACCTTGCGTTTCTGCAAAATTTTTACCGCCAGATCAACGAAATGGAAGTGCCCAAAGTGCATACGGTTTGTCCGAAATGCGAGCACGAATTTGATGTGGACGTGTCTTTTTTGGACGAGATGGCGGGGGCATAACCGGATATCCCATTGACAAGATCTACGAGGAAGCCGGCTTCATCGCTTATTACTTTCATTGGACGCACGATGAAATCATGTCAATGGAGCACCGGGAACGCCGCAAATGGTGCGAGGAAATATCGCGCATCAACCGCAATCTGAACGACGACGGCAAAAAGCCGGACAATCCTTTCGACGTGTTCGGCAAGAGGTGATAAGGTATGAAGCAGTCCAAAACGCATGATGTAGCGGGCGCGTTCCGCTTTTTGGTCGAGCTTGACGGGCTGATCGTCGGCGGTTTTTCCGAAGTCTCCGGCATGCGCTCCGAAATAGAGGTCAAGCCGCTATGGGAAGGCGGAGTCAACACGCGTCCCCATTACATGATCGAGCATACGAAGTACCCGAACATCGTTTTAAAAAGAGGCATCACCAGCTCCAGCGAGCTGTGGGACTGGTATAACAACGTCACGGCCGGGAAAATCAAGCGCAAGAACGGTTCCGTCATTTTGCACAATCAGGCCGGGCAGGAAGTGTGCCGTTGGAATTTTTTCGACGCATTTCCCGTGAAATGGAACGGCCCGGAGTTAAACGCGACCAGCGGAAATGTGGCCATCGAATCCATCGAGCTTGTGCATGGCGGCCTGAAGACGATTTTCAAAAAATAACGGGCAGGGGGATTGTTCATGCTATCCCGACAATCGCATATCCCCCGCAGGAAGCAGCCCGCAGGGGCCGGCAGCCCTTTGGCGGCGGCAGACGCCGGCACGTTTGGCCGGACTGCCCGCATAACGAATCAATTTGCTTCCGGCATCATGGGCAAGTACGGTTTTAGACGCATGCCTTATTTAGGCTTGCTGGCACTCATTTTCAGGATCAACGGCATGCTCGCGGAAGATGAGCCTACGGCATCGGCAGGCGAGAGCGAACGGGAGTGGATCATCCGGCTCCAACTGCAGCTGCAAAATTTGCAGCATCCGAACGCAGCGCCGCTGTCCACCAAGCGGGAGACGATCCATCGTCTTGAACAATGGGTGAAGCGCTACGGACATCTGCTGTCGCAGCAGGCCGTAATTTCAACAGATCGAAGAGCCGCCGTTTCAGAACTCATGGCTATCGAAGAACTGCGGAGCGATTTGCAGCTGACCGCAGAGCTTGATGAAATCGACCGGACAAGTTCCGGCCATGCAACCGCTAAAAAGAACAGCAAGGAAAAAACGAACATCCCTTCTGGCGGAAACAATTCACACCCGGCATCAACCGCAGGGCAAGTGCATGGGGCACCGCCGAATACAAGCGCAAGCCCCCCGGCCACGGCAATAACCGGGCAGGGAAAACACATTTTGAGATGGCCCTCGGATCAGCGGCCTTCAAGCCGCGAACTGCGGCAGCGTTACATTACTATCGACAATCAGCGGGGAACGCCGCCGATACAGCGTGCTTTTGCACAGTTTGCAGCTTCGGTTCGGATGCTTTCCAGACAGGCAGGCAGCAGGAGTGCAGCGACGAACCGGACGGCGGCAGTCCGTTTATATCATACGGCTTTATCCAAATTCGTTCATTTAGAATCCTTACATACACATTCGACCTCCCAGCGGCACCCTAATTCGGCTGTATGGATGGGGGAACCGGCTCAAAGGGCGGCCCGCAAACCGCTGCGAACGGTTGAAAACGAAGCTTTTGGCGAGTCCGTTCGGAGAGAGCGGAGCATTGATTATCGTCATGCGGAAACCGTTCGAAAGACAGCACCTGTGCTGCGGCATTTCGCTTACAATACGACAGGGAGCCAGGATAACGAACCGGTGGCGATTGCCCGGCGCATCGCGCCTTCCGCTATTGCGGCCGCCAGCTTGACCACGGCGGTTCCGCACTCCATGCGGCGGCAGTACGAAGGAACAATCAGCTATCAGGTTGTTCACGATAAGGACAAACCTGCACATACTGTTATTTGGCGAAAAACCGCGCCAGATCAAACGAAAGCCGCACAGTTGGAAGCAAGGCAAGCGGAAGAGGGTGGGAATGATGCAGCACGGGCAGATACTCGCAGCCGGGAAAACGCGCCTGTTTTTGTCCGAAAGACCGAGTCCATGTCCGGAATCCTTTCTGCCGAGACTCAGACTGCAAGCGCCAAGTCAGCTCCAAAAATAAACAGCAGCCGTACGGAGCTTAGACTGCTTGTTCAGCAGCAAAGGAATACATCGGGAAATCCCGCTTCGCACGAGGCCGGAACCCGATCGCGGCCTGTGATGGAGAGCCCCCGGCATGATCAGGGGACGGCCCAGAGAATACTGCGAAGGTCATTAGCTATTGAGACCGGTAGCGGCAATGAGGTAATCGGCGCAAGGCTGCATAGCGGTACGGCCGCTTTCGGCGCAAGCGTAGATTCAAGCAGTGCTGGTGCGAGATTGGACGCGAAAGCAAACGCACGGTCCGGTGCTTCCGAGTCTGCAAATTCCGGCACTCGTGCTGGGAAATCTGCGGCTGGGGCAGCGGGTTTGAGTTCGGATGTTATCGGAAAAATGAAGAGTGGCGATTTCATAAGGAGCCGCCTCGCTGCTGAAGCAATTTCTGTTATACATACAAAACCGTTTGTAAATCCGAAACTCGATTTGAGTTCAAATGTCATTGAAAGAATGAGCGAATTTGCAGTACCGGATCGAAATAGTACTCAGGAATCAGCTTCTGGAATGAGGACCCCATTCGTCGGAGTTAGTCCCTCTGCTGGAGCAAATTCTGTTATATATGCAAAAACAAGCCCGCTATCAGGTTCAGGTGCCAGTACAATTACAAAGCTTAGTGCGAGTGGCAGTGCAAATGGCAGTACGAGTACAAATGCTAATACAAGTGCAAGTGGCAGTACAAATGTGATGGCTGCGAGTAATGCGGAAACGTTGGGCAGATCGATTGCGAAAGGACACGTACAGGCTGCTGACGATGGGGCTGTAAATTCTGGTGTCCGTGCAGGAATGTTGGCAGGGGCAGGCAGTGATGGCACGCCACGAACAACAAGATCGATCGTACGGCCGGGCACAGAAGCGATCGCCGATTTAGGTTTGAATGTCATTGCAAAAATAAAGGAATCTGCCCCTCAGGATCGAAATAACGTCCAGGGACCGGCTTTCGGGGTAAGGAGCAATTTTGCCGGGAGCCGTCTCATTGCTGGAGCAGATTCTGTTATACATACAAAAAATTCTTTTCCATATGAAAAAGGGCCTGCAAAAGTTAGCAGGAAAGTCCATGCGAATGCAGATACCAATTCATATGCAAATCCAGTTGAGAGTACATACGTCAATGCAGGAACAAAAGTACTTGTATCAGCCAGTGCAATAGCGAACAAAAGCTCAACAGAACACATAAATGCAATGCCTGGCCGAAGCTCAACAGCAAGCGTAGGTGGAGTGGCAGGCAGAAGCTCAACAGCAAGCGTAGGTGGAGTGGCAGGCAGAAGCTCGATAGCAAGTATAGGTGGAGTGGTTGGCCGAAGCTCAACAGCAAGTATAGGTGGAGTGGTTGGCCGAAGCTCAATAGCAAGCCTAGGTGGAGTGGCTGGCAGAAGCTCAATAGCAGGTATAGATGGGTTAATTGGGCGAAGCTCAATAGCAAGCCTAGATGGAGTGGCTGGCCGAAGATCAACAACAAGCATAGATGGAATGGTTGGTAGAAGCTCAATAGCAAGTACAGATGGAATGGCTGATAGAAGCTCAATAACAAGTATAGGCGGAGTAGTTGGCAGAAGTTCAATAGCAAGCATGGACGGAGTGGCTAACAGAAGCTTAACAGCAAGCATAGGTGGAGTAGTTGGCAGAAGTTCATCAGCAAGCATGGACGGAGTGGCTAACAGAAGCTTAACAGCAAGCATAGGTGGAGTAGTTGGCAGAAGTTCACCAGCAAGCGTGGATGGAGTGGCTGGCAGAAGCTCACCAGCAAGCGTGGATGGAGTGGCTAGCGGAAGCTCAACAGTAAGCATGGATAGAGTAGCTGGCAGAAGCTCAATAGTAAGCATGGATAGAGTAGCTGGCAGAAGCTCAATAGCAAGCATGGATGGAATGGCTGGTAGGAGCTCAACAGCAAGCATTAATGGAATTGTTAGCAGGAGCTTAACAGCAAGCATAAATGCAATTACAAACAGTAGCGCAAATGCACCAAGCGTACATGCAAGATTAATTGAAAATGCGCGCTCGCAAGCGGCAGCAAGCAGAAACGGCAGTTTGCGTGCAAGTATAACCGGGAATCCGGCAACAATTGCGAAAACCGCTCCAAAAGCGAATGCAGGCATTCAATTGGCGGCGGCAAGTCACGCTGCCGGTGCTAAAAGTCCAGGTACTTTTCCAAGCTTGGGTACGGTCGCAAGGAGAAAAGGCGGCGGAAGTTCTGGTTCCGATGTTCAGGGTAACGTTGTTTTAGGGGATGGACGCGATTTGTTGGGCGGTTCGTTGGCAGCAAGTGGGCAAACTTTGACGCATCCTGAACAGGTTGCCGGCGGATTTATGGCGAGCCGCTCCGAGTTGAGCGCGAGCTTGGCGGCAGAGATAGCCGATAGAAGCAGCAGCGGCGGCATAGAGGGCAAGAGCAGCGGGCCTATGGCAGCAGCGATCTCCAAAGGCGGCATGGTGCTAAGTCATGCAGCTATAAACGCAGCGCCGGGTCTGCAGCCGGCGGTCCCGGCAGTTTGGAGGCAGCCGGCGGCTGATCCGGCTGCGCTGGAGGACAGCGGGTCGCCGCAAGCGCAGCGGGCCCAGCAAGGCCGGGCGCCGGCTGCGGGAGCGCAC
>NZ_JBZYAO010000036.1:0-84836 GCF_059820445.1 Paenibacillus sp. sgz302190 | reverse complement strand
GCAGGCATCGGCGCAGCCGCGGCCGCCGCAGGCTGAGGCGGCCGCGCGGTCCACGGAGCTGCGGCTGAGCCGCTCAGCTCCTTGAGCAGCGATACCACCTGCTTCAAGGTATCGGCCGACGAGTGCGCCGGCTGCTCCTGAAGCAGCGTTTCCGCCTGCTGTATGAGCCGCTCCAGCACTTGTCCCGCGGGCGGCCCCGAAATAACCTGCCGCAGGGCGGCGACCGTTTCCTGCGTAAGGGGAAGTCCGCGCTTGTAGGCCAGAACCGCCGCCTGCGTCCACTCTTCTTTGCCGACGTTCTCGGGAACCTGGCTCAGCAGCGAAGCAAAAGAGCGCACCGTTTCTTTCGTTAAAGGGACGCCTTCCTGCTGAATTTGCTGTACCATTTGCCGGTTCGCGGCATTGTCTTTCAATGAAAAATTTTTCAGCAATTCATTCATCGATTCGTCGGTAATTTGCACAACCGACGATGTGAGCGGTTTTAGCAAAATTTGCCCACCGCTCGATTCCGGCTGAACTTGCAGCATCGTGACGTCGCCTTGCTTCAGAGGCGTCTCCAGCTTCGCGCGCACTTGTACGCCGCCGATATTAAGCAAAGCATCCTGCTCGCTCAGCAGCTGCAGCACGACGCCTTTAACGATTTGTCCCACCTTCAGCTCCAACACTTTCGAATCCGACGCCTGTAAATCACCGACAAGACTGCGGATCAGTCCGCTGATATTCATTCCGATCACCTCATGCCATATAAATCCTTTGCCTTCTACTGAGTTCGCCTATCAGACTCTTATGTATAATATCGGCCCGAAGCCTTATTTTCTTTAAAAATCGATTAAAATAATTCCAATTCCATCTGCTCCGATTGCTGCTCGGCCTGCGCCATTACTTTGCGGATAAATAATTTGCGGTGAAGCGGCGCAGGCCCGTAACGCAGCAGCATTTCCCTGTGATGCTTCGTCGCATAGCCTTTATGTACGGCAATTCCGTATTCGGGATACTCCTTGTCCCAATCTGCGCACATCCGGTCCCGCGTTACTTTCGCTATGACGGAAGCCGCCGCGATGGACTGGCTGAGCGCATCTCCATGAATAATGGCCAGCTGCGGCGAATCGATGTCCACCTTTTCCGCATCGACCAGCAAAAAGTCCGGTTTGACGGACAGCCGTTCAACCGCTTGCTTCATGGCAAGTCTGGCGGCCTGCTTGATATTGATTTCCTCTATGACTGATACGCTGACGACGCCGACGCCGACCGCAACAGCTTCCTCCATAATTCTCTCATACAAAGCGTCCCGCTTCTTCTCGGACAGCTTCTTGGAATCATCCACTTCTTCCAGCACATATCCGGCCGGCAAAATAACCGCCGCCGCAACGACATCTCCGAACAGGCACCCTCGGCCGACTTCATCGATTCCGGCGATTCGGGCATACCCCTGGTCCCACAGCTGCTTCTCATGTTCCAGCACTGGCCACAGCTCCTTTCCATCCCTCCATTATAAAGCATATCGGAAGAGACCGGCACAAAAATTAATAGAGCCACATGTTTCCATCCATCCCCACGGCTTCCGCCTACGATTTCGCTCCATATTTGCACAAAAAGACAGCGCCTGAACAGGCGGCTATCCCCTACGATCCGATCTTTCCGCATGATGGCGCTGCCTTCAAAGTTATACAGCGTGTCGGTACCCTTGCTCAGAATCGGAATGGCCATATCTTCGGTATAGGAATTGATGTCCCGGTATGCTTCCCATAAGCGCAGTATCGTATTATTCGGCGTCCAGCCGGCCTGTTCGCTGAAATAATCGTACGACGAAAGCTCGGGGTTAGCTTGGATATGGTGGTGAATCACTTTATCGAAGTCTCCCCTGACGATGCCCAGCAATCCTTTGATCGAAATATCGTTGGCCTGCACGGCGTAATCGATAATATCACCGATATCTTTCTGCGCCGTTTTCTCGCAAATTAAAAACAGCCGGATATGCAGTAAATCGATGCCTTTTTCAGCCTTGGTACGGATGTTGTCGACCGCTTTGTTGATCGTTGCCGAGCTGCTTTCCAGGTATTGCGAACCTTTCTTCTCCGGGCTCGGAACTTGCAAAATGATTCTGTAATTTTGCTCCTTTTCCTTGCAAATTCCCATGACAACAGGCATGAGCCTTTTGTTAATATCTTTCATATCCCAGCAGCCGGTAAGGATCGCTCCCATGAAGCTCAAAAGCAGCGCCGCGCTAATGCATGAACGTGGGATCAAGCGGGACTCCTCCTATGCCGCAAACTCATCATCCACACGATCAGCGGGATAATGCCGATACTGTACAGGCAAAACAGCGTATTCCAGGACACCAGGAGCTCCAACCGGTCGATGTTGGAAATTACCACGCTGAAACCATACGACAGCACGCCCAGCATGATCACCGCCAATCCCCGGCGTTCGGGCATGAACAATTTTTGCACCAGCCTGCTCAGCATCCATAAGGAAAGCGCACCTTCCGCCATAGAAACCGCAATCATCGATATGACAAAAAAAGTAGGCAGCCAGTCGAATACAACCCACTCGTTATCTACCGTATCCGAAGTCAGCACGTTCGGGTAACGAAAATAGACGATCGATTCCTGTCCGAAAATGAGCATAGGCAAGTAAACGGAAGCGATTCCGAATATAAAAAGAATGCCCAGCACAGCAACTACATGGCGCAAAAGCAGCTTCTGCTTCAATTGGACGAATCCCAGAAACAAAAAGCCCGCATGAGCGAAAAGACTCGCATAAAATTCGGGCCGGCGAACAAAAGTCATCCGTGTATCCAGCAGAGGATAAATGTTGTTGAAATCGAAATTATTATAGCCGCTGATCAGCGAAAACAAAATTAACGGGAGCACGCAAATGAACAGCGTCACCGCCCCCCTTGAAACGGCCTCGATACCTTTCCACCCGGCATAAAACGGAATCGCATACAGCAGTAAAATGAAGACCATCGGGGTTTTCGGAAGCAGCAGCGCGCTGACCGACTCAAACTCGTAGCGGTGAATTAAATTGAAGCTTACGAACAAAAAGACGATAAAAGGAAACAGAATGACCCGCGTCATCCATTTCCCTGAAACGCCTCTGCAAATATCCACAATATCTTGACCCGGATAAGCCGACAGTCCCTTGAGGTACATGCACATAAACAGCAATTCCACAAGAAAACCGGCAGCGACCGGTTCCCATTGCCCTTTTGGCGCGGCCTCGATAATTTTTACCGGGTATACATAGAAATACATCGATATATGGACAATGAAAAATAAAGTTAACGCCAGATACTTGTTCATTCCGATTTACCTCTTTTTGTTGTCAGACTCAAATAGGGAACTCCAAACGCCGAAACGCCCCCTAAATAAAAGCAAAACAATACGAGAGCGGACATAAGGCCAAGTATTCCGTAGAGCGCGCTGAGTGCAATGACGACATACTTATATATACGTATGGAAACCGTGTTCATATAAGTGCCCATCGTAAAATGGGCTATCGTTGAAGCCGCTACGATAATAACTAGAAAATAGCTGACCAATCTCGCCTGCACGACCGCTTGTCCGAGGATGATCCCGCCGATCATCGTAATGGTCGGGCCGATGCTTCTGGGCAGGCGGACGCTGGCCTCGATAACCATTTCCATGACAAACAGCATCAGCATCAATTCGACCAGAACCGGGTAAGGAACGCCTTCCCGCGAGTTGGTGATCGATACCGCCAGCTGAATGCGCAGCAGTTCGGGATTGACGGCGTTGAGGACGATATAGAGACCGGGCATAGAAATAGCTACGATCAGACTGATAACGCGAATCATCCGGTATAAATACATAAAAAGACGGGGCTGATCCTGATCTGTCTTCACTACCCAAAAATCCGATATGATCGACGGAAACGCGATGGAGAACGGAAATTGATCGAGGAAAATAACGACTCGGCCATCCATCAGATTGTACTTGGTCGTCGATGGAAGCTCGGAAGTCAAGTAAGTGGGCACAATGCTGAAACTGGGCTACTTGAGCGCTTTCAGCAATCCTTGCACATCGGCCACGCCCATTTTCCTGTTCTCATGCAAGTACTCGCTTATTAGATTGACGACATTCGGATCGGCCCGGTCTTCCAAGTACAGCACCGCCACTTGTCGCGGAATCGAAGCCCCCAGGGTGAACGTACGGACGGTCAGTTCTTTGGTTCTCATTTTTGTCCGGATCAGACTTATATTGATATTCATATTTTCCGTAAAAGCGTCGAGCGCCGACTGAATCGGATTTTCCGTCTCGGCTGCCGTAATGTTTCGGCCCGTTCGATCGGGGGTCGTATTGACCAGTATATTCTCATATCCGACCTGAGGAAATATGACCAGCATGCCGAGCAGCACGGACTCGACGAGCTCTGCCAAAGTAACGTCCACTCTGGACAAATGGGAGCGCGCGATTTGCTCCATCGGATCGTCGGCCATTTCCATATCGGGCAAACCGACCCGTAACAAGTCGATCGTGTTTTCATAATTGACCAGCGTCTCTAAATAACAGACGTGTAGGCTTGTGTTGAACAGCACAGCTTCTGCAAACACAAAATCGGCATTGTTTTCAAATTGCTGCTGAATATAGGCTTGTTTTTCGAACCTGCTCGTCGTATTCATATCTCCCACCTCGCCTTTATATTGTGAATTTTTCCAGGTTAGTATGCGAGACGGCGCAAACAGGAACGGCAAAAAGAAAAGAGACAACGCCCCCTGCGGCCAGGGATTGCTGCCTCTTTTTGCAAATATTTTTTTATCGCGTTATGTTTGTCTACACTTCCTCCGGCTTTTCCAGGCTGATGCGCCCGAGCTTGCCGGCCCGAAGATCCCGGATAATGATCAGAGATGCTTTGTCCAGATCCACTTTCCCGCCGCTCACGATTGCTCCGCGCTTACGTCCGACCGCTTCCATCACCTTAACGACCTCATTCGGGTCATCCAGATCGTCCGGCAGTTCGGAAATTCCGAAACGTTCCTGCAGGGCGTTCCCGTAGTGCTTCACCATATATTTGATGACGAAAAAAGCGATCTCATCCATATGCAGCAGTTCCTCTTTGATCGCTCCGGTTGCAGCCAGCCTCAATCCGACCATTTGATCTTCGAACTTTGGCCATAATATCCCCGGAGTATCGAGGAGATCCATTTCCGTGCCGACTTTGATCCATTGCTGCCCTTTCGTGACGCCGGGCTTGTCTCCGGTCGCCGCGATCTTTTTACCGGCCAGTTGATTGATCAGCGTCGATTTGCCTACATTGGGAATGCCTACGATTAGCGCGCGCACGGCCCGCGGGTTAATGCCTTTGCGGAGCTGCGCTTCGATTTTATGCGCCCACAATTCTTTGGCCCGCGGTAAAATTTGATTGACCTGCGTGCCGGTTGCCGCATCAATCGGCAATGCTTTCAAGCCCTGATCGGCAAAATAGCGAACCCACTCCGCCGTTGCCTGCGGGTCCGCCAAGTCCTGCTTGTTCAGCAGCACCATTCTTGGCTTGCCTTTCAATATTTCATCCACCATCGGGTTCCGGCTGGAGAGCGGAATGCGGGCGTCCAAAAGCTCGATGACGACATCGATCAGCTTGAGCTTATCCTCGATTTGCCTTCGGGCCTTGGTCATATGGCCGGGAAACCATTGTATGGTCATAATGTCACCTCAAAAATGTATAAAGCTGATTTTGTTTAGCGGCCAGAAGATGACCTCCGCACGGCCTACCACTTTTTCGAACGGAACAAAGCCTACGGACGGGTCGCGGCTGTCTTTGCTGTTGGAACGGTTGTCGCCCATGGCGAACAACTCGTTATCCGGCACTTTTTGCTCGGAGAAGTTCGACAAGTGATTGTACAAACGCCCTTCTTTTTGCGCCTGCGCTATCGCCTCTTTCAAATAAGGCTGATCGATTTCTTGGCCGTTAATGTACACTTTGTCGCCCTCAACCTTGACGGTTTCCCCCGGCAGCGCAATAACGCGCTTAATGTAATCTTTGCCTTCCGGAGCGTGGAAAACGATAACTTCGCCGCGTTTCGGCGCACGAATGTCATAAATGAGCTTGTTCACAATCAGCCTTTCACCCGTCAAAAAGTTCGGACGCATCGAGTCCCCGTCGACGATAAAGGGGGAAAATAAAAACCAACGAATAACAATGACCAGCACGCCGGCAATCGCCAGCGCTTTGATCCATTCCCAAGCTTCGTTTTTGGCCGATTTGGTTTCAGCCGGCGCCGCCTGCTGCTCTATGTAGGGCTTTTCTTGGTCTCTCTGTTCCATTACTGTGTGCCTCATTTCAGTTTTGGGTATGTAAGTGTCCGAGAAAACGAAAGGGAGACTTGCCTGAACAAGCCCCCCCGGTGTCTTATCGAATTTCTTTAATTCTCGCTGCTTTACCGCGAAGACCACGCAGATAATAAAGTTTCGCGCGACGAACTTTACCACGGCGAGCCACTTCAATCTTGTCAATCTTCGGAGAATGGAATGGGAACGTTCTTTCCACACCTACACCGTAAGAAATTTTGCGAACGGTAAACGTTTCGCTGATTCCGCCGCCGCGGCGTTTAATAACAACACCTTCGAACAGCTGAATACGCTCACGCGAACCCTCGATAACTTTTACGTGTACTTTCAGTGTGTCTCCTGGACGGAAATTAGGAATATCCGTACGGAGTTGCTCCTTCGTAATCTCTTGGATCAGATTCATAGTTGACTCCCTCCTTCCACACAGGTGTTCATGCCGCTCGTCCAATGTTTTCATTCTCAGTTGCTATGCGTAGAGGACCACCAGATTCAAACAGGTAATATCTTATCATAATACTATATGGTTTGACAAGATTTTTTTAGATGATTGCCCGCTTTACTGAGCTTTATTATCGGGGGTTCAAATAAAGCAGCAAAGCTTGCGGACATATGTACATGCTAGTGTTGACCACAAATGATGAAAATAACCGTATCTCAACGATAGAACGGAACGCTAGCTGCTCGGCCAAACGAAGGTCGATTACACCTATATTTTTCCAAAATCCAGCATGCTAACATGGAGTTGCGTTCATATCCGAAGAAAGGGATGCGAAATAACAGGCGTCAAGCTAATCATTTCATTTATGAAAGGATGATCATTCATGAAGAAAAAGGTATTTGCCGCACTTTCAATCGCTGCATCGGTATGTTTAGCCGCATTGCCCGTCAACGCCGCAGGGTACAAGTATTTTGAGTTAAATTCGCGACTCGACAAACTGTACTATCAAACCAATTTCATCCCGGGTTCGCATGCTCAGGTCAGTGTAGCTAACGGCGGGTTTTATCACCAATATGAAAGCGATATCAATTACATTCTTTATGACGGTATCGGAAACGTGCTTGCAAGCGGCACTTTAATCCCGTATTACGATTACATCAATGATATAAGATCGGGCGAATCCGGCTTTGGAGGCGAATTCAACACCACTACAGGCGGTTTCCAACTGTATGTGGAATGTGTAAGTTCATCCAGCTGTTATGCCGAAAACTGGCTGGATGTAACGGACTAATAGCAATCGAGGCTGTCCCGCGAGCGGCTTTTAGCAGCCGAACGGTCAGCCTCTTCTTTTTGATCGGCAAAGCCGTGGGCAGCCCTGGAGTGTGCCAGAGACGCGGCTTACGCTTACCCCCCTCGGCTTCGGACTCCGACGATGCTTGGTGGGCGTTCCGCCGGCTACTTTTGCTCTTGTTCCCGGTTCCATTCTTCCGCCCACACCCGTTCTTCCTTGGAAAGCTCCCGGCCTTCCAGCAAATCCGGGCGCCGCTCCAGCGTGCGCAGCAGCGACTGTTTTCTGCGCCAGCGGTCCACATTCTCGTGATGACCGGATAGCAGAATGTCGGGCACTTCCCACTCCCGGAACTTGGCGGGCCTGGTGTAATGCGGATATTCGAGAAGTCCCGTGCTGAAGGAGTCGGTCACCGCAGACATTTCATTGCCGAGCACGCCGGGGAGAAGCCTGACTACGCTGTCTATAACGACCATTGCCGGCAGTTCGCCGCCTGTCAGCACATAATCGCCTATGGAGAGCTCGTCCGTCACCAAGTACTGCCTGATCCGCTCATCATATCCTTCATAATGCCCGCAAATGAAAACAAGATGTCCTTCACCTGACAGCTCCTCCGCTTTCTTTTGCGTGAATGGCGCCCCCTGCGGGCACATCAGAATCACTCTTGGCTTCGCCGCCTCCTCGCCCTGCCGATCTTCGCGATCGCTATCACGGCGGGCTGCCAGATCCTCAACTGCAGCAAAGATCGGCTCCGGCTTCAGCACCATTCCGCCGCCGCCGCCGTAAGGCGTATCATCGACAGTGTTATGCTTATTGTTCGAATACTCGCGAAAATTGACTGTGTTCAATGAAACAATGCCTTTATCGCGGGCTTTTCCCAATATGCTGGACGAGAATACGCCTTGAAACATCTCGGGAAACAGCGTCAATACGTCGATTCTCATTCCAGCAGCCCTTCCATCAAATGAATCCGAATCGTCTTATTCGGCACATCCACGTTCAGGATAACTTCATCAATAACCGGAAGAAGCAGTTGCCTTCCTTTGGGCAAAGCAACGACCCAGACATCGTTTGCGCCGGGCGTCAGCACTTCCGAAATCGCCCCCAGCTCTTCTCCCTCTTCCGTCACGACCTTGCATCCGATAATTTGGTGATAATAGTACTCGCCTTCTTCCAAAGGCTGCTGATACTTTTCTTCGACTTTCAAAAGCGAACCTTTAAATTTCTCGACTTCATTGATGTTCGCAAATTGCGCGAACTGCACAATGTACATGTTTTTATGTAAGCGGGACGATTGCACCGTCACCGGCGTTTGCTTATTTTGGGAATCTACGATAATCAGGGCGCTGCCTTTGTCAAAACGCTCCGGAAAATCGGTCTCGGACACAATTTTCAATTCGCCGCGAATGCCGTGGGTATTGACGATTTTGCCTACGGTAAACAGTTTTTCACTCATACCTGTATGTTCCAACCTCCAAAAGTTGATCCCCGGAAGCATCGAACCGAACCTTTGAAATCGGGCTCAGGACGCTCAGCGCGGGGTGCATTACAATACAAGAAAAAGGTTAGGAACCAATCTCCTAACCCTGTTTCTTATGATACGATTTCTACAGCTACACGTTTGCTTTCTTTCACAGCTGCCGATGTGACAACGGTGCGGAGCGACTTGGCAATCTTGCCCTGCTTGCCGATCACTTTGCCGACATCGTCGGGATGAACGGACAACCGGTACTCGATCTTGTCTTCCTTCTCCACCACGCTGACACGCACTTCTTCCGGATGATCAACAAGAGCCTTAGCAATAACAGTGATAAGATCCTTCATGAACCCACCCTCCGAAAGCTACAGATTACTTCTGTTGTCTCAGCTCGTGAAATTTAGTCATCAGACCTGCTTTGCTGAACAGACTGCGAACCGTATCGGAAGGCTGAGCTCCTGTTTGAAGCCATTTCAGCGCTTTCTCTTCATCAATAGTCACAACCGCAGGTTGAGCTACCGGATTGTAGATACCGATTTCCTCGATAAAACGACCGTCACGAGGGGAACGGGAATCCGATACCACCACACGGTAAAAAGGAGCTTTGTGAGCACCCATACGTTTCAGACGAATACGTACTGCCATGAAAAATCACCTCCTACTCAAAGTAATCTCAAAACTTCTCTGTATCAAAACGGGAACTTAAAGCCTTTCCCCTTGCCCAGCTTTTTCAGGCTTTTGGCCCCTTTCGGCCCCATCATGCCGGAAAACTGCTTCATCATTTTGCGCATGTCCTCAAACTGCTTGATGAACCGGTTGACCTCCTGGATCGAGTTGCCGCTCCCCAAAGCGATCCGCTTGCGGCGGTTCGCATTCAGCAGTTCCGGCTTGCTCTTCTCATCCTTGGTCATCGATTTCACAATCGCCTCGATCCGGGCCATCTGCTTGTCGTCGACCTTGAGATCTTTCATCCCCTTGATCTTGCCCGCCCCTGGCAGCATCTCCAAAATCTGATCAAGCGGACCGAGCTTCTTGACCTGCTCCATCTGATCGAGAAAATCGTCGAAGGTGAATTCGGCGTTGCGCATTTTGCGCTCCATCTCTTTCGCCTTCTCCATGTCGATGCCGGCCTGCGCCTTCTCGATCAGCGTCAGCATGTCGCCCATGCCGAGAATCCGCGAGGCCATCCGGTCCGGGAAGAACGGCTCCAGCGCGTCCATCTTCTCGCCCATCGCGGCGAACTTGATCGGACAGCCGGTCACCGCTTTAACCGATAGCGCCGCACCGCCGCGCGTATCGCCGTCCAGTTTCGTCAGCACGACACCGGTCAGCTCCAACTGCTGGTGAAAGCTTTCCGCCACATTGACGGCATCCTGACCGGTCATCGCATCGACGACGAGAAGAATTTCGTCCGGCTGCACGGCTGCACGCACATTCTTCAGCTCGTCCATCAAGTTCTCGTCGATATGTAAGCGTCCGGCCGTATCGATAATCACATAATCGTTGCCGTTATCCTTGGCATGCTGCAGGCCCGCTTTGGCAATCTCGACGGGGCTCACCTTGTCGCCCATGGCGAACACGGGAACTTGGAGCTGCTCGCCGAGCACTTCAAGCTGCTTGATTGCCGCCGGGCGGTAAATATCGCACGCTACGAGCAGCGGCCTGTGATTTTGCTTTTGCAGCAGTTTGGCCAGCTTGCCCGAGGAAGTCGTTTTACCGGCGCCTTGCAGACCGGCCATCATAATGACCGTCGGAGGTCTGTTCGAGCGGGCCAATTTGCTCTGCGTGCCGCCCATGAGCGCGGTCAGCTCTTTGTTCACGATATCGATGACAACCATGCCCGGCGTGAAAGATTTCATCACTTCCTGGCCGACCGCCTGTTCCTTCACCTTGGCGATGAAGTCTTTGACCACTTTAAAGTTGACGTCCGCTTCCAGCAGCGCCAGTCTTACTTCGCGAAGCGCTTCGCCCACATCTTCTTCCGATAGCTTGCCTTTGCTTCTCAACTTGCCGAACACATTCTGCAGCCGGTTTGCCAATCCTTCAAATGCCACGCGCTTCACCTCCTGCTTCTATTCAATCCATACCGATCATTGTATCAAAAAGCGAGCTTGTTTTCCTCTTCAGCTCGGGCTCGCACTCGTTCAGCAATTGCGCAAGCTCGTCGCGCAGCTTCGTACGCTGTTCATGCTTATGCAGCAGCTTGAGCTTGTCTTCGTAATCGACAAGCGTCTGCTCCGCCCGTTTAATATGCTCATAAACCGCCTGGCGGCTAATGTCGAAATTCTCGGCGATCTCTCCGAGCGAGTAGTCGTCATGAAAATAAAGCTTGAGAAACGTTCGCTGCTTCTCCGTCAGCAAGGGCTCGTAAAAATCAAACAGCAGATTGATTCGGTTCGTCTTCTCCAGCATTTGATCCACGGGCACTTGCAACACCTCCGTAAAGGTCGAATACTTGACAGCAGCAACTTGCAGAACCTATCATACTCAATTCCGAAACCAATGTCAAGCATTTTACCTTGTCAGGCTGCAGCACAGCAAAAATCCCCCGCAGGCCGTTACGGCCCAGCGAAGGATTTGCTTCCGATCGTCAGCTTTCCACTTCTTCCTTCCGCTCGTTTATCCATTTGCCGAACAGCGCATGCACGAACTGCTCCGAATCGAAAGGCTGCAGATCGTCCATCTTTTCTCCGAGTCCGACAAACTTCACCGGCAGCGACAGCTCCTGCCTGATCGCGACGACGATGCCGCCTTTGGCCGTGCCGTCGAGCTTGGAAAGCACAAGCCCGGTCAAGCCGGTCTTGTCGCCGAACAGCTTCGCCTGGCTCAGCGCGTTCTGGCCTGTCGTCGCATCCAGCACGAGAATGACTTCGTGCGGGGCATCCGGAATTTCCCGCTGAATAACGCGATAAATTTTGTTCAGCTCTTCCATCAGATTCACTTTATTTTGCAAGCGTCCGGCCGTATCGCACAGCAAAATATCGACGCCGCGGGTCTTCGCCGCCTGCACGGCATCGTACATAACCGCGGCCGGATCGGCGCCGGATTGCTGCTTGATCACGTCAACGCCGACGCGCTGTCCCCACGTTTCGAGCTGTTCGATCGCCCCCGCGCGGAACGTATCGCCGGCGGCCATCAGCACCTTTTTCCCCTGGGATTTGAACATGTGCGCCATTTTGCCGATCGTCGTCGTCTTGCCGACGCCGTTCACACCGACGAACAAAATGACCGACAGCCCGTTCGGATTCAGGTCCAACCCCGTTCCCGAGTCGCCTTTCAGCAGCTCGATCAATTTTTCCGACAAAATCGGCTGCAGCTCGCTCGGATCTTCGATTTTGCGCTTTTTCACCTCGGTGCGGAGTTCGTCGATCAGCTTGAGCACGGTATTGACGCCGACATCGGCGCCGATCAATATTTCTTCAAGCTCCTCATAAAACTCTTCGTCGATTTTTTTCCGGCGGCTGAACAAATCGTCTACCCGCTCGACAAAAGCGTCTCTCGTCTTCGACAGACCTTCCTTGAACTTGTTCGTCACCGCTTCCGCTTTGCTGGAAATGCTCTCTTTTAAACGTTTGAAAAAACTCATGATCTCACCTGGCTCCCCACTTGATCTATATATTCACTTAAGCCGAAAAGGCCGGCTCGTCGTCTTCCAGACGGACGGAGACAAGCTTGGATACGCCGCCTTCCTGCATCGTCACGCCGTACAGCACGTCAGCTTCTTCCATCGTCCCTTTGCGGTGCGTAACGACGATAAACTGCGTCATTTCGGAAAATTCACGCAAATATTCGGCAAAACGGGACACATTCGCTTCGTCGAGCGCCGCTTCGACCTCATCGAGCACGCAGAAAGGCACTGGCTTGACGCGTATGATCGAGAACAGCAGCGCAATCGCCGTTAGCGCCCGCTCCCCGCCGGAGAGAAGCTGAAGGTTTTGCAGCTTTTTGCCCGGCGGCTGGGCCACGATTTCGATGCCTGTATCGAGCAGATTGTCCGGCTCCGACAAAATCAGGTCCGCGCGGCCGCCGCCGAACAGCTTGGCGAACACAACGACAAAATGCGAGCGAATCTCGTCAAACGTCGTTTTGAACCGTTTGGACATCTCCTGATCCATTTCGCGGATCACCTGGTACAGCGTAGTTTTCGCTTCGATCAGATCGTTTTTTTGCCCGTTCAGAAAATCGTAGCGTTCCGAAACGCGGGCAAATTCCTCAATGGCGCCGAGGTTGACATCGCCCAGCGCGGCAATTTCCCGCTTCAGCTCGCGCACCTTGCTTTGGGTGCCGATCACGTCCTCGGGAACCGGATAGCGCTCTTTGGCCAACTCGTAGCTCAGCTCGTATTCTTCGGCCAGCTTCTTGAGCAAGTTCTCAAGCTCTACGTCCAGGCGGTTTACCCGCACTTCCGTCTGGCGCAGCTGCTCTTCCACCTGCTTCAGCTGCGCGCGCTGCGTACGGGTTTCGTTCTCCTCCTGCTCCAGCTTCTGGAGCCAGTCCGCCCGTTCGGCGCGTTTGAAATCAATCTGCTCCGCGCACTGCTGCTTCCGCAGCTTCAGATCGTTGAGCAGCTCGATTTGCAGCACGGTTTCCCGATCCAGGGCCACGATCTCGCCTTCCAACTGCTCAAGCAGCTGCCTGTTAGTCGCCATCTCCTGGACGGCACCGGCAAGGTCCTGCTGCAAGCGCCTCTGCTGGTCCTGAAGCGACTGCTTTTCCTGCGAAATCGAAGCGACTTTCACCTTCAAATCGGTAAGCTGCGTCTGCAGCTCCTCCTTTTGCGATTCGCTCGCTTTGCGCGTAATTTCCGCATCGCGAATCGCCTGATGCAGCGATGCTTCTTCCTGCTGCAATTCGGCGAGCGCCTGCTCCGCTTCCGTTTTCTTCCGCGTAAAGTCGGCCTGCTCCGCCAGCAGCGTATCCCGGTCCTGGCTGCCGTGCGAAAGCTGCTCTTCCACCGTGCGGCTCTCCGCCTCCAGAGGGTTCAGCTCGGCCAGCATTTGCTGCTCGGCAATCCGCAGTTGTTCGCCCGTTTGGCGCAGCTGTTCCATATTCATCATATCGTCCGTAATTTCCCGCTTCATTACGCTCGTCTTGTCGCGAAGCGCAGCAAGCTGGCTTTCGGAAGTGCGGATCTCCTGATCCAGCTCTTCGATTTGCCGCTGGCGGCCAAGCAGGTTGGTCGTTTTCTTTTGCAAACTCCCCCCCGTCATCGAACCACCCGGATTGACAATATCGCCTTCCAGCGTGACGACGCGGTAGCGGTACTGCCCTTTGGCGGCGATATGGTTCGCATCTTCAAGGCTTTGGGCTACGATAACATTTCCCAGCAAGCTGGAAAAAATATTTTGATATATAGGATCAAATTCGACCAGATTGACGGCCAGTCCGACAAAGCCTTTGGCCGATTTCAAGGCGCCCATCTCGCTCTCCGGAATAGAACGCCCGCGGATGACATTCATCGGAAGGAACGTCGCACGGCCCATTTGGCGCCGCTTCAGGAAAGCAATCGCTTCCCGCCCGTTCTCTTCCGTTTCGACGACGATGTTTTGCAGCGCTCCCCCGAAGGCGGTCTCGATCGCGATTTCCACGTCGGCCGGCACTTTCACCAGCTCGGCGACTGCGCCGCGGATCCCGCGCAGGTCTTTGCGGTTTTTGGCCTTGAGCACTTCTTTGACGCCCTGCATGAAGCCGTCGTAGTCGTTCGCCATCTCCTTCATCGTATCGCGCCGGGAAGTAAGCGCATCGAGCTTCTGCTCCCATTTGCGCAGCATGCCCTGCGCTTCGTCGAGCAGGCCTTGCTTGCTCTTCAAATTTTGCGTCAAGCTGGCATAGCGGCTCCGAACCTCATCGATTTCCCGGACGGTTTGTTCCAGCTTCGCTGCAAGCTCCTGCTTGCGAAGCGCAATTTTCTCCCGCTGGTCCGCCCATTTTTGCCCTTCTTCGTAAAGCCTTTCCAGCCGGCGGCCGAGACTTTCCGTCTGCTGCTCGGCATAACGGATCTCATTGCGGGCCTGCGCCATCCGGTTGAGCGTTTCGAGCAGCTCGCCCTTCAGCTGATCCTCGGGAGCCGAACTGATCCCCCCATTCACGCCCAGCAGGCGCTCCTCTTCCGCGGAAAGCTTCGCCTGAAACTCAAAAAGCTGTGCGCCGATCGCGATAATCTTCTCCCGCTGCTCGGCCAGCTCCGCTTCCTTGTCCGCTTTCCGCTGTTCCTGCAGCGCGATGGTGCCGGTAAGCTGCGCGCGGTTAGCGGCAAAGTTCCTTTTCCGCTCCTTCAGCACCTCGCCGTGGCCTTCGCATTTCTCAAACTCTTCGCTCAGCACGAGCAGGCTTTCCTGAAGCTTCTCCAGCTCTTCCTCCAGCCGGCGCGTTTCCCAGCGGTGCTTTTCCAGCTTCGCGTCATGCTGATTGACGACCGTGGACAGCTCCGTCTCTTCCGCTTGCAGCTTTTGCAGCTTTTGCTTCGCTTCGTTCCACGATACATAAATTTGATCGATCTGGTGCACGTACATCGAGATTTCGCTGCTTTTCAATTGCTCGCGCAGCTCCTTGTAGCGGATCGCCTTCTCCGACTGCTCGCGCAGCGGCTCAATCTGATCCTCCAGCTCGGACACGAGATCGTGTATGCGCAGCAAGTTTTGCTCCGTATCGTTCAGCTTCTTCTCGGCTTCGCGTTTGCGCGATTTATATTTGACAATCCCCGAGGCCTCTTCAAAAATACCGCGGCGATCTTCCGATTTCGTACTCAAAATTTCTTCAATCCGGCCTTGTCCGATAATCGAATACGCTTCCTTGCCGATTCCCGTATCCATGAACAGCTCGGTAATGTCCTTCAGACGGCACGGCTGCTTGTTGATCAAATATTCGCTTTCCCCGCTGCGGTGAACCCGTCTTGTAACCGTCACTTCGCTGAAATCGAGCGGCAAAGACTGCGAACCGTTATCCAGGGTCAGCGACACTTCGCCGTAATTGACCGCCCGCCGCGCATCGCTGCCTGCAAAGATGACGTCCTCCATCTTGCCGCCGCGCAAAGACTTCGCGCTCTGCTCGCCAAGAACCCAGCGGATACCGTCGGAAATGTTGCTTTTCCCGCTGCCGTTCGGCCCTACCACCGCGGTAATTCCGCGGACGAATTCCAGCTCCGTCCTGTCTGCGAATGATTTGAACCCGGATAATTCAATCCGTTTTAAAAACATGGTCTCACCTCATGCCTTATTGTACCATATCCCTTATGAAAATAAGAGATCAACGTCGCCCATTAATGAGATAAATCACTTTGGATATCTCTCAAAAATGGGCGACCCCTCACAACCGGGCCGATAGTATCGGCTGACTGGCCGGGCGGTCGGAAAAAGCCTGCAAAAATACATCTTTTTGCTCGTTGATACGCTGGCAACGAAGAATTCCTGCAAAAGTGCAGGCTTTTCATCGAACTTCGGAGCTTAGGGGCATTTTCAATCGGAAATTCCTGCACAATCGCAGGCTTTTCTCTAAAATGAACCCTTTTGGCGGAAAAAAACTGCATTTTCGCAGGTTTTNATCGGAAATTCCTGCACAATCGCAGGCTTTTCTCTAAAATGAACCCTTTTGGCGGAAAAAAACTGCATTTTCGCAGGTTTTTGCCGGTTCGGCCAGGCTCGGACTGCCGGGCCTTTTTCGCAACACGCACTGCGCGGTGTTGCGCTGCTTGACAGCAGTCAGTCGACCACTTGCGGCCACTGACCCCACCCGCCCAGCGCGCGGTGTTGCGCCGCATGACGGCGGGTAGGTCAACCTCATGCGGCCACTGCACCGCTGCCCAGCGCGCGGTGTTGCGCCGCATGACGGCGGTCGGTCGATCTCATGCGGCCACTGTCCTGCCGCCCAGCGCGCGGTGTTGCGCCGCATCACGGCGGGTAAGTCGACCTCATGCGGCTACTGCACCGCTGCCCAGCGCGCGGTGCTGCACCGCATCACGGCGGTCGGTCGACCACACGCAGCACTACTCCGCGGCGCAGCGCCACAACCCGCGCCGGGAGAGCGCGTCTGTTCCTCTTCGGCCGGCGTCGGCAAAAAGGAGGGGTCTCCCCCCTGTCTCCCCCCGATCACCCCAAAAAGTTCTTTTTCATAAATAAAAGGCAGCCGCAGCCGCCTCTTTTTCCTTGATCATTCGATTATCGTTACCGCTCAACCGCTACGTTCAGCTTGGACAGCGCACCGGAAGCGGCTTGCTGTTCGGCCTCTTTCTTGGAACGGCCGGCTCCCGTGCCGAGCAGTTCCTCGTCCATATACACCTCTGCGATGAATTCCCGCTCGTGCGCTGGTCCGCGCTCATCTACGATCCGGTATTCCAGAGAGCCCAGGTTATGGTGCTGGGTATGCTCTTGAAGCTGCGTTTTGTAGTCGATGACCAGCAATTTGCCGACATTCGATATTTTGGCAAAAACGTGCTTCTTGAGGAAGTTTTTCACGCTGTCAAGCCCTTGATCCAGGTACAAAGCCCCGATGAAAGACTCGAACACGTCGGCGAGCAGCGCCGGGCGGGATCGGCCGCCGGTCAGCTCCTCCCCTTTGCCCAGCAGGACGAAGGCGCCGAAGTCGAGATTCTCGGCAAACGTGACGAGCGAAGGCTCGCATACGATCGAAGCCCGCAGCTTCGTCAACTCGCCTTCCGAACGTCCCGGATATGTATCGTATAAAAATTCCGAAACAGTCAGTTCCAGAACGGCATCTCCCAAAAACTCCAGGCGCTCGTTATCCTTATGTCCGGCGATCCGGTGCTCGTTGACGTACGAAGAATGCGTGAAAGCCTGCCTCAACAGCTCCGGCCTCCGAAACGTGATGCCGATTCGATTTTGCAGTTCTTTAACATCCCGGTTCATTGCTTTGTTCACCGCCCAGAGAGAATGATATGTGCATTATCTTTCTTCGCAGGAAGGCAATTTATGCTTCAAACCTTTTCAGAATGATCGTCGCATTGTGTCCCCCGAAGCCAAACGAATTCGACATCGCGATGTCCACTTTCGTTGTCCGGGCTACGTTCGGCACATAGTCAAGGTCGCATTCCGGGTCTTGATTGTCGATATTGATCGTCGGCGCAATCGTGTTATTCGCGATCGTCAAGCCGCATATAACGGCTTCTACGCCGCCCGCAGCCCCGAGCAGATGGCCTGTCATCGATTTGGTCGAGCTGACGGCCACTTTGTATGCGTGCTCGCCGAGCGCTTTTTTAATTGCGGTCGTTTCGGATTTGTCGCCTACCGGCGTCGAAGTTCCGTGCGCATTGATGTAGGAGATCGCTTCCGGCGCGATGCCCGCATCTTTGATCGCTTTGGCCATGCAGCGGGCGGCTCCGTCCGGATCCGGATCGGTCATATGGTAAGCGTCCCCGCTCATGCCGTATCCGATCACTTCCGCATAGATGCGCGCTCCGCGCTTTTGCGCGTGCTCCAGCGATTCGATGATAAGAACGCCTGCGCCTTCGCCCATCACGAACCCGTCACGATCCGTATCGAACGGACGGCTCGCCTTTTGCGGCTCCTCGTTGCGTGTCGACATGGCGCGCAGCGCGCAGAAACCGGCTACGCCGATCGGCGTAATGGTCGCTTCGGCGCCGCCGCAGATCATCACGTCCGCGTCGCCGCGCTGAATCATTTTAAAGGAGTCGCCGATCGAGTGCGTGCCCGTTGCACAAGCCGTAACGGCCGTGCTGTTCGGTCCTTTGGCGCCGGTGATCATCGAGATTTGGCCGGAGGCCATATTCGCGATCATCATCGGAATAAAGAACGGGCTGACGCGTTTCGGACCTTTTTCAAGCAAAGTGCGGTGCTGCTCTTCCCAAGTGTTCAAACCGCCGATTCCCGAGCCTACGGAGACTCCCACGCGTTCGGGGTCGGTATCTTCTTTCACGTTCAGGTTAGCGTCTTTAAGCGCGTTGATCGAACCCGCAACGGCAAACTGCACGAAACGGTCCATGCGGCGGGCTTCTTTGCGATCCACATACTGCTCGATATCAAAGTCTTTGACCTCGGCAGCGATGCGGGTAGAGTATTCGCTTACATCGAAATTTTCGATCATGCTCACTCCGGACTTGCCCGACGTCAAATTCGCCCAAAACGTTTCCAAATCTTGACCAAGGGCCGTAACTACGCCCATACCAGTAATAACGACTCTGTTCATTGCACTACCACCTCTATATAAGAAAGCATTGTTTGTTAGTGAAGATGGAGAGAAGTCCCGTCTTGCTAAGAAAACGGGACTTGTAAGATTTTACGTATGAGATTTTATGTAATTCACAACTTCTCCTACAGTAGTAATCTTCTCGGCATCTTCGTCGGAAATTTCCAAATCGAATTCATCTTCTAGTTCCATTACCAATTCTACTACATCGAGAGAATCAGCACCTAAATCTTCTTTGAAAGATGCTTCGAGGGTGACTTCAGCCTCATCTACCCCTAGACGATCGACTACAATTCGTTTCACACGATCCAATACGTCGGACATCCGGTTCACCTCCTCCTTGGTATTATACGAGAAACTTGGACAGATTGCCAGTAGGCAATTTTGCAGTTTCCGTGGGGGCCTGTCTTACATGTACATGCCGCCGTCCACATGCAGGGTTTGGCCCGTCATGTAGGAAGCGTCGTCGGAAGCCAGGAAGCGCACGGCTTTGGCGATTTCTTCCGGCTGCCCCAGACGCGCCAGCGGGATTTGCGCGAGCATGCTCTCGCGCAGCTCGGCGGACAGCTTGTCGGTCATATCGGTCTCGATAAAGCCCGGCGCCACCGCGTTGACGGTAATGCCGCGGGAGGAAAGCTCTCTCGCCGTCGCTTTGGTGAGGCCGATGACTCCCGCTTTGGCCGCCGCATAGTTAGCTTGCCCCGGATTGCCGAGCACGCCAACTACGGAAGATATATTGATGATCCGACCGGAACGCTGCTTCATCATCGGGCGCGTCACTGCCTTGATGCAGTTGAAGACGCCTTTGAGATTGGTAGCGATAACCTGATCGAATTCTTCTTCCTTCATTCTCATGATTAAATTGTCTCTCGTTATCCCGGCATTATTCACCAGGATGTCGATTTTGCCAAAAGCCTCCAGCGTTTGCTTGATCAAATCCTCGGCTTCCTGGCTGCCGCTCACATCGGCGCGAAGCTTGACGGCTTTGCGCCCCATCGCTTCGATCAAGGCAACGACTTCCTGCGCCGCCTGCTCGCTGCCGGCATAATTGACGGCCACATCTGCGCCCGATTCGGCCAAATGCAGAGCGATCGCACGGCCGATCCCTCTTGAAGCGCCCGTAACAAGCGCAACTTTACCCGTTAGCATATGTAATGCTGACCTCCTTCGTTCTGACGCATGAACTTGACTTTCCGCTTACACGTGAACTTCCTGCACATATTTCTCCAGCGCTTCCAGGCTGCCGATCGATACGGCTTTCACGCTGCGGTCCACCTTCTTGATCAGTCCGGCGAGCACTGTCCCCGAGCCGAGCTCAATGAACGTATCGACGCCTTGGCCGATCAGATATTGGACCGTATCCTCCCATAGAACCGGGGAGTATACCTGCTCTGCGAGCAGCCCGCGGATTTCATCGGGCTGCACGGCCGGCCGCGCCGTGACGTTGGCCACGACAGGCACGGCCGCTTTGCTCATCGGCACGCGCGCGAGCATCTCGGCGAGGCGCTCGGACGCCGGCTTCATGAGCGAAGAGTGGAAGGGCCCGCTCACCTCGAGCGGTATGACGCGCTTCGCGCCGGCTTCCTTGCCGCGCTCCGCGACCGCGGCGACGCCTTCCCTACTGCCCGAGACGACGATCTGTCCCGGGCAGTTCACATTGGCGAGCTCCACGACGGAGCCGCCGCCGCTGATGGCCGTGCACAGCTCCGCCAGCGCTTCGCGCTCGGCTCCCAGCACGGCCGCCATTGCGCCCAGGCCGCCGGGGACGGCCTGCTCCATGAACTCGCCGCGGGCCCGCACGGTGCGGACCGCGTCTTCGAACGCGAGCACGCCTGCGGCGACGAGCGCGCTGTATTCGCCGAGACTATGTCCTGCGACATAGTCGGGGTTCACGCCCGCAGCCTTGAACGCTTCCAGACAAGCGATGCTTGTCGTCAGCAGCGCAGGCTGCGTGTGGTACGTGATCTTCAGTTCCTGCTCCGGCCCTTGAAAAATCAGGTCCGATAGCTTGAAGCCAAGCGCTTCGTCCGCCCGGTCAAAATATGTCTTCGCGGCCGCATGGTTCTGATACAAATCGCTGCCCATGCCCACGGTTTGAGAGCCTTGTCCCGGAAAAACAAACGCTATTTTACCCATATAAAAAGGTTCCTCGCTCTCAATCAATATCGGCCCAATGCCAAACCTTCTACCAGACCAGCGCGGATGCGCCCCAGGTCAAACCTCCGCCGAAGCCGACGAGGATCAGGCGGTCTCCTTCTTTTGCTCTGCCCTGCTCCGCGGCTTCCGCGAGCGCCACCGGAATGGAGGCGGCCGACATATTGCCGTATTTGTCCAGGTTGATCATACATTTGTCTTCGCTGAGTTCAAGCTTGCTCAGCGAAGACTGGATGATGCGCATGTTCGCCTGATGCGGCACGAGCAGATCGATGTCGCTCTTGTCCCATCCCGCTTTGCGCAGCGCTTCGTCGGCGGCGTTGCCCATAATCCGCACGGCAAATTTAAACACTTCCGCGCCGGCCATGTAAATGTAATGCAGACGCTCGTCCAGCGACTCCTTGGAAGCCGGGCGCCGCGATCCGCCTCCGGCGATTTTCAGAAGCTCGCCTCCGGAACCGTCGGCTCCCAATTCGAACGATTTGAAGCCTCTTCCCTCCGGCACTTCGCCGATCACGACCGCCCCGGCTCCGTCGCCGAACAAGATGCACGTATTGCGGTCCGTATAATCCGTAATTCTCGACAGGCAGTCCGCTCCGATGATGAGCGCATATTTGTACGCGCCTGTGGCGATGAAATTGGACGCATTCGCCAATCCGTATATAAAGCCCGAACATGCGGCGGACAGATCGAATGCCGCCGCTTTTTTAGCGCGGAGCCGTTCCTGCAGCACGCAGGCGGTCGAAGGAAACGCCATGTCCGGCGTAATCGTCGCCACGATAATTAAATCGAGCTGGTCGGGGGTAATGCCCGCATTGTTCAGGGCGATGAGCGAAGCCTCGTACGCCAGATCGGACGTAGCTTGTGCGGCATCGGCGATTCTTCTCTCGCGGATTCCCGTTCTGGTGACAATCCATTCATCGTTCGTTTCGACCATCGTCTCCAGCTCTTGATTCGTCAATATCCGATCCGGCACATATTTCCCCGCGCCGAGCACTCCAACCGGTATTAAATTCATGTCGTTCCTCTCACTTCCCGTGACTGATTTCCGTTGATATGGCCCCTACCAGATCGTTTTGCAGCGCCACTCTCGCCTGGCGGACCGCATTTTTGATCGCATTGGCGTCGGACGAGCCGTGGCATTTGAGCACCAAGCCCTGGATGCCGAGCAGCGGGCCGGCGCCGTGCTCTTTATAATCGAATTGCTTTCTGAATTTCATAATGCCGGGTTTTAAAATAGCCGCCGCCAGCTTGGAATACCACGTCCGCGTAAATTCCGTCCTCAGCACCGAGAAAAATACCGATGCGGCGCCTTCCAGCGACTTCAGCATAATATTGCCGGCGAAGCCGTCGCAGACCAGCACGTCGCATTCGGCCCTGAGCACGTCGCGCGACTCCACGTTGCCGACAAAATGAATCGGGGCCTGCTCCAGCAGCGGATAGGCCGCTTTCGTCAACTCGTTGCCTTTCATCGCTTCCGTGCCGACATTGAGCAGCCCGACCCGCGGTTTCGCAATGCCATGGACCTTGTTGCGGTAAATGCTGCCCATGATGGCGTATTGGGACAAATGCTCGGCCGTAGCGTCCATATTGGCGCCGAGATCGAGTGCCAGCAGGCCTTTGCCGTTAATGGTCGGAATCATCGGGGCAAGCGCCGGGCGCTCGATTCCGGCAATTCTGCCGATGATGAGCAGCCCTGTCGTCATGAGCGCCCCTGTATTGCCTGCGGATATCATCGCATCCGCTTCTTTTTCCCGGACCATCCGTCCGGCTACGACCATGGAGGAATCCTTTTTCCGCCGCACCGCCTTTACGGGCTCGTCGTCCGCTTCGATGATTTCCTCCGCGTGCCTGATCGTTACGTTGGCCGGCTTCTCTTGCAAAAACGCTTCTATGGCTGCGGTATTGCCGACCAGAATGATTTCTGCGTCACTCCATTCTTTTGCCGCTTCCAGCGCACCTTCCACTACGTCCTTGGGGGCATTGTCGCCGCCCATGGCGTCAATCGCTATCCGCATGCAGCTTGTCCTCCTCTTGAGATGCTTGATTGTTAGGCTGTTCTTTTTTCGAATGAAAGATGACAAAATTGCCCTGAAATACGGCCTCTTCCCCTACGTAGGAAATGACTTCGACCCGGGCCTTCCCTCTGGAAACCGATCTGACATACGCTTTCGCGATACATTTCTCCCCAAGCTTAACCGGGCGGATAAACCGGATGTCCGCCGATGCGGTCAGCGCGATCGGATCGTTGATGACGGCAACCGCAAGCGAGTTGGCTTGGGAAAAAATATGATGCCCCCTGGCAATTTTCGTTCTGGAAAAAATGTGTTCCTCTTTAATTTCAAATATCGAGATACCGCTTTGATCCAGCTGAATATCGATAACTTCGCCAATGACTTCGTCCAGAGACAGCGAACGCACCTGATCGTACGTCTTTACGGCCATGTGCTTCATCCGTTCCCGCAGTTCGGGAATGCCCAGCTCCAACCGGTCCAATCGGACGGTCTGAATGCTGACCTGAAATTTGCGCATCAGCTCTTCGTCGGTCATAAAAGGGTTCGCTTCGATCTCTTGCAGCAGCTGTTGCTGCCTTTGCCGTTTAGGAAGGCGTTCGATGACGAGCACCACCTTATCATTTGAGAGTTGCATTATAGCTCATCTTATTACCAGATACTAAATTGTAGTATATTAAATTTAAGAACAAAAAGAAAGCAAAAAAAATAGCACCTCACACGAAGATGAAGTACTATATTGGCTTGCTTATGCTTTTACGATCTCTCTTCCTTTGTAAGAACCACAAGTTTTGCAAACGCGGTGCGCCAGCTTGAGCTCTCCGCATTGGTCGCATTTTACCATTCCTGGAACTTCCAATTTAAAGTGAGTACGGCGCTTATCGCGACGAGTTTTGGACGTTCTTCTTTGAGGTACTGCCATATTCCCACCTCCTTAAGAGAATTTCATTCCGCTATTCTTTGTTGAAAAAGTCCGCGAGACCTGCAAGCCTTGGATCTGTTGTGTCCTGCTTGCAGCCGCAATCGTGCAGATTGCGGTTCCCTCCGCACACGGGGCAGAGACCTTTACACGCTTCGTCACAAAGTGGTATGTAAGGTAAACCGACCACTACATTTTCGACCACGTAAGGCTCCAAATCGATTTTATCTTCAGTTACCAGATGAATATCCTCGTTGTCGTTGGCGTCTTCATCCAGCTTCTGCGTGAAAACTTCCCGGAAAGGAAGCTCGATTGTTTGCTTGACGTGCGATAAGCATCGTGAACAGCTTAACTCCAAATCCATCGTTAACGTACCGTTAACTTTAGCCGCCCCTCCTTCATGCACTGCATGAAGATCGACATGCACGGGACTGTAGCGAAGGATATCTTGCCGGCCTTGAAAAGCCGCGGCCAGATTCATATCTTCCGTTAAATGAACCGGTTGTCCTTTGAGAGCAAGATCTTTCAAGTAAATCTGCATGATTATCACCCCAAACAAACAAAGATTATTATATCCAGTATATTCGTCATTTGTCAACTAATCGGCGCACAATTTCTTTGCGGGCCGATGTTATTTGGCCGGCAAGTCGTTCAAAAACTTCAAGGCATCGTCCATCGTGGCAATTTCGACTACCTTCATTTTGGAATGAATTTGTTTGGCTCTTTCCACCGCATCGGTATAGTTTTGAATCTTGGTGCCGTCCTTAAAGGTCACGTCTTTCGGCGCGAAAAAATATTCCGCCCCCTGCTTGTCGGCAGCAATAATTTTGTGCTGAATGCCGCCGATCGGCCCCACAGTGCCGTCGGCATCGATCGTCCCCGTCCCGGCGATGCGGTGGCCCTTGGTAATGTCGCCTTGGACAAGCTGGTTATAAATTTCGAGCGAGAACATCAGACCGGCGGAGGGACCGCCGATTTCCCCGGCTTTAATCGTAACCTGCTGCTGTGCGTTGTCCGCTTTTACGGACTGCATATCGGCCGGCACTACGCCGATGCCGGCCCGCTGCTCTTGGCCTGACCCTTCCTGCTTGGGCAGCAGTCCGAGCGCGAGCGTCTGCTTCTGTTCGACCTGGTTTCTTTTAAATGTGATGTCGATTGTCTCGCCGGCTTTTTTTCCCTTCAGCGTGTCCAGTAAATCCTGAGCCGCCTTGATGTCCGTATCGCCTGCTTTCAGCAGCACATCGCCCGCTTTCAGCACTTTTTCACCGGACAAGCCGGGAAGCGTCTGAAGCACCATCACGCCTTCGTGGCTGATATGATAAGGGACGCCCGCTTTCATGTAAGCCGCTTGCATGGCGCTGGCCTGCGAGGTCAGCATGACGTATTCCTGCCGCTGCGTGTATTCCTGCTCGGACTCCCCATTGCGGTAAACGCTCGATTTGGGCTGAATCTCTTCATAACGATTGAGCAATGCGACCACATAATTCACTACGTTGGCGTCCGCGACCCGCACGGTCGTCAGCATGAGCGTCCCTTTCTCGGGATCCGCGCCCTTTGCGACGGTCACCATCGGTCTGATATTCTCAGCCGTTCCGGGCATAAAAATAAAATACGGCAGCGAAACGAAGAAAAGAAGATAAATAATCACAACACCCACCAGAATGGAAACCAGGTAACGTCTGATTCCCCCGCTTCCCGGGTGACGGTAAGAATTGTTAGACCATGTACGGATGCCGTTTTCTTCCTTGTCGTCCATACTGCTTTCCCTCCGTTTGATGATGTCGTTCAGGCCTTCCGTTGCGGACGGCGTTCGCAATGCTTGGTCTAAAGCTGCCGCTTGGCGCGTACACATGTAGCATATTTAAAGGACGAGGTGATTCCATGCAGCGTTTGAACAGACGAACCGGCAGCAGGCTTACCACGGCGCTGCTCGGGGCCTTGGCTGCGGTCGTCGTCATATCGATCATTTTATTCCCGGATCAGGCTTTTCAATCCTCGCTCGCCGGGCTTTCCATTTGGTGGAAGCTGGTATTTCCGGCGCTTATGCCCTTTTTTATTATGACGGAACTGCTGATCGGGTTCGGCGTCATTCAAGGAATCGGCACCTTGCTCACCCCGCTGATGCGGCTGCTCTTTCGCCTTCCCGGAGTGAGCGGCTGGGCGCTGGCATCGGGTCTCATAGTAGGTTTTCCTGCCGGTGCCAAAATTACCGCAACGCTGCGGGAAAAAAATTTGCTTTCCCGTTCCGAAGCGGAGCGTCTGAACGCCTTGTCCCACCTCTGCAGCCCGCTTTTTCTAATAACGGTCGTCGGCGTCGGCTTCCTTCACAGCGCCAGACTAGGGTTCCTTCTCGCTGTCATCCATTACTTGTCGGCAATCCTTGCAGGGCTGCTGTGGCGAAACCGCGGCGGACACAAGCAGACGCAGGAGAGCCCGCCCCTCTCCAAAGAGCACAAACAGCCCTCGATGCATAACGGGGCTTCCATCTGGAAACGTTCGGCGCAGAGCATGCGCGAAGCCTATTTGCACGATGGGCGCGCCTTCGGCAAGCTGCTCGGCGATTCGGTCACTTCCTCCGTCCAGGCGCTCATGCTGATCGGCGGGTACATGATGATTTTCTCCGTATTGATCAACGTCATCACCATTACGCACCTAATAGAAGGCGTGCGCTTCGTTATTGGCGCCGCCGCGGCTATCGCCAGGCTCGATACGGATATTGCTCCGCAATGGATCAAAGCCTTGTTTGAAATTCATCTTGGCGCTTACGCCTTCAGCCAGACGCAGCAGCTAGCGCTCCCGTGGCAAATGGCCTTGCTCAGCGCGTTTTTGGGCTGGGGAGGATTGTCGGCCCATGCGCAGGCAGCCGGATTTCATCAGAAAACCGACGTGCGCTACTTCCCCTTTTTCCTGGCCCGCTCCTTGCACGGCACACTTGCGTTCGTACTGACGTTCGCGCTGTGGAAGCCGCTTCAGCCGCTGCTGGAACAAGCCGAGCCCAGCTTTTTATGGCTGAATGCAGCCCCGGCCGCCAGCTTTGCAAGCCCCTTCCCTTTCGCGGGCGAACGGGTATGGGCGCTGTGGGCAGCGGTGTCCGCGCAGCTGATTGTGCTGCTGGGGGCGATGCTGCTGCTTTCGCTGTCCATCCGCACATGGCAAAACATGAATTCCCGCTGACATACGGCGGGATTCGTTCATATCGCCGGAAATTTAATCTTCAACGCTTCTTCTACCTCCGGCGGAACCAAATCTCCGACCGGACCGTTGAATCTGGCGATCTCTTTGACGATACTGGAGCTTAAATACGAATATTTCGGCTTGGACGTCATGAAAAACGTTTCGACATCTTCATTTAATTTGTGGTTGGTCGAAGCCATTTGCAGCTCGTATTCAAAATCGGATACCGCTCTGAGCCCTCTGACGATGAGGTTCACATCTTTTTGTTTCATATAATTGATCAAAAGATCGCGGAAGCCGTCCACTTCCACATTCGGCAAATCTCTCGTTACCGTTTTGATAAGGTCCATCCGTTCTTCGATCGGAAACAGCGGATTTTTGGACGTGTTATTCAGCACCGCTACGATCAGTTTGTCGAACACTTTTGCCGCTCTATGTATAATATCAAGATGACCGTAAGTAACGGGATCGAAACTGCCCGGATACACCGCTATCGTAATGCCGTGTTCTTGCCTCTTCATGATGCTCATCTCTCCTTCATTTGTCTACGAGGTCCGGCTGTATATCGTCACAGCCGTATCGCCGTATTCCGCCCGGCGCTGCTGCTCCATGCCGCCTATCGTCTCGGCCAGCACATCCTCCGCATCATGTTCGACCACGATAGCCGCCTGCAATGCCAGCAGCCCCTGATCTTCCATCGCCGTGATCAGTTCGGCAATCGCCTTCATTTTGTAAGGCGGATCGAGAAAAACCAATTCAAACTGCCGTTCTCTTTTCGCCAGCGCCTTCAGCGCGCGGACGGCATCGTTGCGGAATACTTCCGCCTGCTCCTTCAGTCCGGCCGCCTGCAAATTGTGAAGCACCGTATCGACGCTTTTTTTCTCCACATCAATAAAAACCGCTCTGCTCATGCCGCGGCTTAAAGCTTCGATTCCCAAACCTCCCGTACCTGCAAACAGATCGAGCACCTGCCCGCCGTCAAAGTAAGGCCCGATCATGCTGAAGATCGCTTCCTTCACCTTGTCCGTCGTGGGCCTCGTGCTCAAGCCCGGTACGGCCTTTAGCGCCCTGCCTTTGGCGCTGCCTGAAATGACTCTCATGCTATCTTAGTTCCCCTTCTTGCCGGTTCATTTATGTTGCTATCGTACCACAACCTTCGGGCGGAAACAAAAAATTTGTCTGCATCATGTATAAATTTTCTTGAAAACGGTCATCCTTGAATTATCGACATCTGAGAATGTCGTAGACAACCGCGGAGAAGACTTACGTTTCCCCATAAGCTCTTCGTCCGGTTTCTCCTCTCCCATGAGGCGGTCATGCAAATGACCGCCGTTTATATTTTGCCCGGATATGAAAAAAACGCCTCCTCCACTTGCAAGAAGTGGGTTCGGGGGCGTTTTTCGATATCGGCACACGGCCGATACCCGGTGTTGAGGAGCTTAACCTGCTACGCTGCCGAAAACCTTACCAACAAAATGCTGTAGTAATAATAACCAACAGGATGAAGAGCACCAAAATTTCTACCGCTCTGTTTCTACGAATTCCATCTCCAACTCCAACTGCAACTGCCATATTCAAGCACTCCTTTCATGATAAATTCTTGTATTACACTGTTATTCTATGTAAATCGCGTTTTTTTGCTTGGACAAGAGCGTGAATTGTCATATAAAAAAATACCCGCCTTTTTGGCGGGAAAAAACATATATTTAAAGGGGGGTCTGAGACTAAATATACGCTCTGAATCTTAAAATAAGATGAATCTATTTTTAACATTTTATAAATATTCGGTAGTTTCAAAAGAAATGCCCGCGTCATTCCTGCGGCAGCCCGGACGCGATTCGAAGCTGATTGGCCAGCCAATGCAGGTAATCTTTTTGCTGCTGGTCGCTCGTTGCATGCCAAGCCGGAGAAATCCAGGTATTAATGACAGTCTGAGCTACGCCGGCATCCAGCGAAGCCGTTTGTTGAATAGCCATGCCTACTTTCCACCCCCCTGCATTTCCGTTGGATTCGTTCAAATCGACTGCAACTCCGTTGACGGTAACGTCATTTTGATATTGATAAATGCTGATTGAATCGAACTTCTGGCTGTAGCTCCACGCATAAGTTTGCATAAGCTTCTCTGTGACTCCGCGATTGCTCATCGCTTTAACGACCGAGTAAGAGCCGTATACCCCCAGTTCATAGCCGGTAATTTGCGCATCTGCCGCCCTCATATACGCCTCAATAGCGTCGAAGTCGGTGGAAGGAGCATCGTAATCGACCGCAAAATAGATCGTTGACCCGGTCGGCTGCTTGACTTCCTGCGCGTACTGCAAGGCGAGCTTTCCATCCTCGGTGCCTGCCGCCGCTCCTTCGCGGGCCCGGTTCCCGTAACGCTCGAAAAAAGAAACGATATAAAGGCCCGCATTCGTAATTTGCTGCGCCTCTTCCGGAGACAGCCGTTTCCATGAACCGGATTCCGCCAAATAACGGCCTGCGAACGTATAGCCCTGGCCGGCAAACAGCGGAGCCGTAGTCGAAGTCAAAGACGTTGCACAATCAAATCCTTTTCCCATCATTTTCACCTCCCCTTTATTCACATTATTCAGCGTTGGACAAACCCGAAGCGGACGGTTGCCCGGCAAGCGCAAAGCCGCCTATTCGCTGAAAACGCCCCATGAAATGGAAAATACCCATTCCCTAACGCTTCTCATTGTGATATTATGGGTCACAGAACATACGTTTGCCAAAATCCGGAGTTCTATCATGAAGGCGTTCGCCTGTTAAGCAGTCAGTCAGAAAAGGAAGGCGATCATTTGCGGGATCATAACATTTTCGAACAATTAAGAAACAAATATGCGGACGAAGACCGGGCTAAACTTCTGATGCTGCAATTGCGGACCATTATGGAGCAAAAGAAGAAAAGAAAATGGTACCATAAATTTACAGCCCAAGCAAAAACCAGACCGAAGAGCTGGCACGATGACTAGGAGGCTTTAAATGCGGCCATGCAAAAAAGCCCCATTGCTCAAATTGCAAGCAAAGAAGCTTTTTCAGGTGAAACGCCGCAGCGCCCCGGGCAGCCGGCAAAGCGCCTTAAAAGGCAGAAAACTTAAAAACGGTGGTCTGCCTGAAAATCTGGCCGGGAAGCAGTATTGTACTGGGGAAATTCGGATGATTCGGAGAATCCGGATAGTGTTGTGTCTCCAGACAGAGACCATCATGCTGTTTGTATCCTTTTCCCCCTTTGCCGATATCGCTTCCGTCAAGATAATTTCCCGTATAAAATTGAACGGCGGGCTGCGATGTATAGACATCCATCTTGCGGCCTGACTCCGGTTCGTAAACGGTGGCGGCAAGAGCAACGGGAAACGCGCTGCGATTTAGCACATAATTGAAATCATACCCGTGAGCATACCGTATCTGCGGATCGTCCGAATGCATCCGGGAACCGATGAACGCCGGCTTACGGAAATCGAGCGGCGTACCTACGACGCTTAGCACTTGCCCCGTTGGAATCAGATCGGGTCTGACAGGAGTAAACCGATCGGCATATAGCGTTACAATATGTCCCAGAACATCCCCATTGCCCGCACCCGCCAAATTGTAGTAATTGTGTTGAGTCAGATTCAATACCGTCTTTTTATCGGTCACTGCCGAAAAATCAATCCTCAACTCATTATTGTCGGTAAGTGTATATACAGCTTCTACTGCAAGATTCCCGGGAAAGCCCTCTTCGCCGTCTTTGCTCAAATAGCGTAGTGCGAGACCGCTCTCTCCGGCGCAGGTAATTTCCACAGGTAGCCACATCCGTTTATCGAATCCTCGCATGCCGCCGTGCAGCGTGTTGCGGCCATCGTTCACAGACAGTTGGTAGGTTATGCCGTCTAATGTGAAACGGCCGTTGGCGATACGGTTTCCATATCTTCCAATTAAAGCGCCGAAGTAGGGCTTATTGCCGGTTTTCAAATAGTCCTCCAGCGTCGCATAGCCAAGGACGACATCTTCAAAGCGTCCGTTCCGATCCGGCGCGGTGAGGGACGTCATAATGCCTCCGTACGTCATAATAGCGGCTCGCATGCCGCCCTTATTGGTTAAGGTATAGAGGTGTATGGGCTGACCGTCGAAAGTTGTGCCGTACATCTGCTTGACAATTCTACCAGAGGACCGATTTCCCTTGACTAGGCCTGGGAAATTCCTCCCTCGACACTTTTTCCAGCGGCGCCGTGTTGCCGTATACGGGCTCCGCTCCATGAGGCGATGCAGCCCAACGCACAGCGTTCGCTATAACCCGCAAGACCTCCTTGTTATAGTAGGTAGGATACTCTTCATGTCCCGGCCTGAAATAAAAAATTTTCCCAAGTCCGCGGGAATATGCACAACCGCTGCGGAATACCTCCCCGCCTTGGAACCAACTAATAAATACAAGCTCCTCGGGTGCGGGGATGTCGAAAAATTCTCCGTACATTTCCTCAGGCTGCAGCTCGATAAATTCGCCGATGCCTTCAACGATCGGATGGGCGGGGGCGACAACCCACAATCTTTCCCGCTCGGCGTCTGTCCTCCATTTCAGATCGCAGGTGGTCCCCATCAATTTTTGAAATATTTTCGAACGGTGCCCGGAATGCAGAACGACGAGTCCCATTCCCTGCAGTACTCTCGCCTGAATCCTGTCGACAATTTCATCGGATACCTTCTCGTGCGCCAAATGCCCCCACCAGATCAAAACATCCGTATGGTTCAACACCTCTTTCGTCAGCCCATGCTCCGGCTGATCCAAAGTTGCGGTGCGGATTCGGAATCCGTATGGCCCAATTCCTGCGGCAATCGCCTGATGTATCCCTTTTGGATAAATACGGGCGACGTGCGCCTCCGTTCTCTCATGAATAAATTCGTTCCAAATCGTTACATTTATCGTTTTGAAATCGAAATACGTCCCGTTTCCTATCCTGACATTCATCCTCTGCCCCTCCCTTATAGTGGCCAATATATTGCGAAATAACGTAATGAACATAGATATACGAAGCATATATTTTCATTGGAAAGGATGTGACCCTATTGAGGATATATGTTGCCGGCTCTGACGATACCCTCCTCAGAATCTCACAATCATTTCAGATCGGACTAGAGCAATTAACTTCCATAAATCCGCATATCGCCAATCCTGTCACGATCATTGCGGGGGAATATGTCAACCTCCCTTCCGGGCATACGGCGCCAACAACCGAAGATAGAATCTTCGCTTCTTTTTGCGCACCTGAATCTCCGGAAAAATTTCTTCCGGACTGGATTCCGCTCACTTCCGTGGAGCAGATGGCTGCTGTCGAATACGATGTCCTCATTGTCGGATCGGGCGCGGGAGGAGGAGCCGTCAATTGGAGATTGTGCGAACAGTGGGGGAACAACGGAAAACGGATCGGCATCCTGGAAAGAGGAAGCCTCTTTTTGCCCACCCACGTAGCTAACATAGCAACTATCGACGGAGACAGTTTCAGGCTGTATGCGCCTCCGCAAATAACCGCGTGGATCGGCAGAGATTTGCCGCAATATCCTGGCGGGAAATTGATATATGCTTTTGGCGGAAGAACCTTGTTATGGGGAGCAGTCTCCCCCCGCTTGCCGTCTTTCGAAATGGCAGACTGGCCGGTTTCTATCCGGGAAATGGAGCTGTATTATAATATCGCTGAGGAAGTCATGGGCATCACAACTTCTTATGCGAAAGATTCGTCGATTACGCAGGTGCTTCTGAAGAGGCTCCGTGAAAACGGCTATTACAATGCCGGCGATTTGCCGATTGCTACCGACCTAGCTCAGACCCAGTACGGAAAGCTTCATTCCAACGTTTTCTTCAGCTCGATCGTTTTCTATGCAAAAGCGTTGAGCCGTCGCCCTTTTGATCTGGCCGTTAATGCCTATGTCGCTGAAGTGATTGCGGACGGCGGAAAGGCAGCCGGCGTTCGGGTAATAACCCCGGATAAGAAATCCCATTTCATCAAGGCGAAAACCGTCGTTTTATCGGCAAGCACATTACAAACCCCGCGTATTTTGCTTAACTCCAAAATTCCGGGAAAAGCGATCGGCCGGTACCTCGTCAACCACTCCTACCTTATCGCAACCGCAAGCGTTAATACCAAGGGCTTTCCAGAACCTTTGGGAGCGCTGGGCATTATAGTCCCGGAGCAGCAGGATCGCCCCTATCAATTGCAGCTTCAAGGACCTGAGCAATTTTTCAACTATCAATACGAAAAAAAGCCGATTAAGGACGAGTGGGGAATCAGCTTCTACGGCGCTTCCGGCAGGGTGGAATCACGTTATGGAAACAGAGTCTTCCTTGACCCAAACAGGCGGGATGAATTCGGAATGCCGGATATTCAAGTTGAATTCTCGTATAGCGAGAAAGATAAAGCGATAATTCGTCAAATGTTTACCGCTATCCGGCACGCTTCCTCAGCCATGCAGTTGCGCTTGGCTGCGTTGAACGGTGTGCCCGACATTTGCTTGTGGCCCCCTGGGTTGGATAACCATGAGTCCGGAACTTGTCGGATGGGTGAAGACCCGAACACTTCGGCAACGAATCCATTCGGACAAATACACGGCATATCGGGTTTGTACGTAGCCGATAATAGCGTCCTGCCCTCAATCGGTGCTACCAATCCTACCTTGACAACCGTTGCCTTGGCGATTCGGACCGCCGATCATATCATGAGACAGCTTAAATAATCGGGATCAAAGGCTTCTATACTCTCCGCCATTTACATGAATGGTTACCCCCACCACATAGGTCGAATCGTCGGATGCCAGATACAAATACGCCGGGGCAATTTCTACAGGCTGACCCGCTCGTTTGAGCAGATTTTCGGCGCCAAAAGTCGTATACATGTCCGGGGGAAGAGATGCAGGAGTCAGAGGGGTCCATGTTCTTCCGGGGGCAACAGCATTCACCCGGATGCCTCTCTCTATCAACGATAACGCCAACGAGCGGGTAAACGCGCTGATCGCTCCTTTTGTCGCCGAATAATCGATCAGCTCTTTAAAACCCGTATATCCCGTGGCTGAGCTTGTGTTTACAATCGTACTTCCCGGTCTTAGATGGGGAACGACGGCCTTTGCAAAATAAACGAACGAGAAAAAATTAGTTCGAAATGTACGTTCAAGCTGCGCGGAGGTAATATGTTCGATACTGTATTGAACGTGCTGCTCAGCGGCATTATTAATTAAAATATCAATCCGCCCGAACTCGGATAAAGCTTGCTGAACGGCCTGCCTGCAAAAGTCCTCATATCCGATATCCCCCGCAATGGTCAAACATCTGCGCCCCAATTGCCGGACTCTTGTCTTGGTTTCTTCGGCATCTCCATGTTCATTCAGATAGACTACAACGATGTCCGCTCCCTCCTTGGCAAACAGATACGCGATTGCGCGCCCGATGCCGCTATCCCCTCCTGTAATAATAGCCACTTTGCCGTCTAATTTTCCGGTGCCGACATATTGTGTATTTTCCGAGACCGGTCTTGGTATCATAATGGATTCGATTCCCGGTTGCCCCGGTTGGTACTGTGGCGGAAACTCCACGGGTAAATGATCGCACTTGATAACATTACCGTAGTTTGGATACATGAATTCATTCCTCCGTCGAAACTAGTTGCTTTCAGGTTATTCACCAACAAACAATTGGGTGAATGTCCCGCATCTTTTCACAGCGATTTCCTCCCTTGGGAATTACATTTCAATAATGGGGTACACTATTACCACTATCAGGGAGGATGATCGTTATGAACTTGTTCAAATGGCTTGTCAAGGGCCGTTTTCACAACAGGAGTCATACACCTAACTACGCCAACGATGCGCTTTCCATGTCAAACGGAGCGGATGGTGGAATGCTTCCCGATTCAGCCGCAGGCAATTCAACGATCTCTTCTCATTTGCCGGACAACCTGCAAAGGATGAAAGAGACGTTCGATCGCTGCAGTGACGTTGTTTTCCTCCCGTGGCAGTACGGTCCCGAAATGAGGCATAGCGCATTTTCCGTTTATTCCGAATCGCTCATTCAAAAAAAAGAGCATAATTTTTTTAAAGAATCGCTTCAAGACCTGGTCCCATACGAAGTAGGTCCGGGAACGGCGGTTACCCCTGAAGATATCGGTTTCTATTTCAGTCGCAATGTCGCCTCTGCGCATAGCGCCTTTTTAATCGAAGATTTCAATCAAGCGATAATTGAAGTCATGTTCGGCAATCTCGTCATTTTTTTCGACGATTGGAACAAAGCGCTCAGTTATAAGGCGATAGGCCTTGAAACCAGGCAAGTCACCGAATCCGTCACTGAACCGGTCGTACAAGGACCTCGTGAAAGCACCGTTGAAAATTTGTCGAAAAATATCGGAATGCTGCGCCTAAGGTTAAAGACGCCTCATTTTAAAATTGAGACGCTGCCGGTGTCAGGCCACACGAAAACGACAGTTGCTTACGGCTATTTGGACGGAACCGTTAATCCTGAAGTGTTAGCCGAATTTCAAATAAGAGTTTCCAAGCTTCACAACAAAGAAATACTGGAAACATCCTACATAGAAGAAGTCATTGAGGATTCCACCTACTCTCCTTTTCCTCAATATCGCTACACCGAGAGAACAGATGTCGCCGTAGCCTCCCTACTGGAAGGAAAAATTATCGTCATGGTTGAAGGGACCGGATCTATTCTCATTTGTCCCGGTTTGTTCCTTGAACTGCTGCATTCGAGCGAAGATTATTATCAGAGAACCGTTTTTTCAAGTATTATCCGCATCCTGAGATTCATTGCGCTGTTGATTGCTATGGGACTGCCTAGCGTATATATTGCGTTCTCCACCTATCATACGGAATTAATTCCGACTGTGCTCCTGCTCGCCATCCTCAACTCCCGTGAAGGGATTCCATTTCCTGCCGTCTTTGAGGCGTTCATTATGGAATTTTTCTTCGAACTCCTTAGGGAAGCCGGAATTCGTCTCCCTCGTCCGGTCGGATCCGCGGTAAGCATCGTAGGAGCGCTTGTTATCGGAGAAGCCGCCATCAATGCCGGCATCGCATCGCCGATCATGGTGATCATTGTTGCATTAACCGGAATTGCATCCTTTGCCATACCCCAGTACAACTTTGCCATTGCGCTGCGTATTTTACGTTTTCCGCTCATGCTGTTCGCAGCTGTTTTGGGCATATTCGGCATATTGATCGCCTTCCTGCTTATTTGGCTGCACTTGGCGAACCTACGATCTTTAGGACAGCCCTACCTAAGCCCTATCAGTCCATTCAGACCAAGTCAAATGAAGGATGTATTCGTTCGCGCGCCGCTCGGCGTATTGATGCAATCGCCGCGTAATCGACATATGCGCAAGCCTTCCAAATAAGATACAATGCCGGAATCGGGAGAGAACAAGGATCATGAATAAGTGGATATGGGTAAGCTTAGGCTTATCAGCCCTTTTCTTGTTGACGGGATGCTGGGATCGCGCCGAGTTGCCTGAAAAAGGATTTGTCATGGGGATTGCCGTGGACCAGGCCAAAGACAAAAAAATTTCAATAACAACACAAATGTTCAAGCCAACCCAAGGGGTCGGTATGATTGGCGGCAAATCGACTGCCGTATCATACGCCAATGTTACAACTATCGATGATACGGTACCCAGAGCCATTCGCGATATTCCCATTCATCTCGGCCGTAAATCCCAGTGGAGCCATACCCGCCTCATTATCATTGGAGAAAAGCTGGCCCGCGAACGGGATATATTCGACTTTCTCGAATTTTTTTATCGGGACCATGAGCCGCGAATGACGATTTCCATCATGATTGCGGAGGGAAGAGCGGAAAAATATTTGAAAATGAAACCGATCATCGAAAATACGATAAGCCAACAATTATACCAAAGCGAAAAAGCGACCGCGTCCAACAGCGCAAAAACGATGGAAACCAATTTGCTGAAATTGGGCTTGCAAATGAAAAGCCAAGTCGGCAACGCTATGGTTCCCTATCTGTATGTATCCAAGGATTCAACCACGGTCACCAATATAGCCGGAATTGCCTTGCTTAAAGAGGGGAAGCTTGTCGGCAAAATGGAACCCGGGAAAGTTGAAATCCTGCAAATGCTGTTGAATAAGTATGAGAACGGAATGATTGATATACCATGCCAAAATCCATCCAATCCGAAGCAGGTGGAAGCCGTGGAAATCGTCACCTTCAAAAGCAAATGGCGGCCAAATGTCATCGAAGAGCATTCGCTGAAGGTTCATGTAAAGGTCAACCTGGAAGTAGCCATCATGGAATTGTCCTGCTCCAAGGTGGAATCGGTAGATGAGGAAAAGAAATTCGCGAAAAAAGTGGAGGAGACGGTTAAACAGCGAATGACGGAAACAACCGACTGGCTAAAAGAAAACAAATTTGACGCCATTGGATTGGGCAACAAAGTATATCAGAAAAATCCACCCATGTGGAAACAGTGGAAAAAAAACTGGAATGACCGGTTTGCAACCAGTGAGTTCGATATCGAAGTAGAAGCCAAAGTCATTAATAGCGGAACTACTGTCGGTAAGCCTGCTTTCAAAAAATAGAAGGGAATGGAATCATGCCAGCCAAATTGTTATTTCTCCTGGGGGTGTACGCCGTCATTTCGTTTGTGGATATACCGAAATTAAAACAGTTGGGCAGCCGCGAAATCATCGCTTATGCGACCGTAACGCTGCTTTCGGTTTACCTGGGCATCCATTACGCATTTGACCTGAAATGGCCGTCTCTTGAAGACGCCGCCGCCGTGCTTTTAGGCGGACTGGCCCGTCGTATTGTCGATTTTTTAAAGGTTCCCTCTTAACTCAACAAAACTGCTGCCGGGGTGCAAATGATGAGAAATAAGGAGCAAATTAGCTCATCGCAAATGTCCGTCTTATTTTTTGCTTACATGACGGGCTCTTCTATCGTAAATATCCCCGGACCGCTGATCGGCTACTCCAAGAACGGGGCGTGGATCTCCCTGCTGCTCTCACTGTCTGTAGGCATGATCATCCTTTCCTGCGTCCTGTATATGTACCGCAAATTTCCCGACCTGACTTACATCGAATACAGCAAGGCATTGGTTGGCAATTGGGTTACGGTGCTGCTCGCCATTCCGTTTATCTCGTTTCAATTTCACATGGCATCCGGAATCGTGCTGGATATCGGTTTATTTATGACCAGTTCCATGATGCGGCAGACCCCGTTGAACTTGTTTGTATTGTCCGTGTTTGTGGTTATCGCTCTTACAGTGCGCTCAGGGATTGAAACGATCGCCAGAATGATCTTTCTTCCTATGGTCTGTGTCCTTTGTTTCATCATCCTCATTCTTGTCTTGTCCGGAAACAATTTTGTGGTCGACCATCTGTTTCCCGTTATGCCGGACGGCGTAAAACCGGTGCTGCTCGGCGCTTATTTCTCATACGGGTTTCCCTTTGTCGAGCTTGTGCTTATGGCCATGATTTTGCCTTATGTACGCAAGGAAGAACAGACCTATGTAAAAAAGGGCATGTATCTTGCTTTGTTGATTAACGCTGTTTGTTTAATTGCCGTGACGCTCAACACGATTTTGGTATTCGGTCCAATGGCAGGAGAACGAAAGTATTCCATGTTTGAAGTAGCCCGGATTATCGACCTGCTTGAAGTCATTCAAAGGATTGAATCCCTTGTAGGCATCTCCTTAATAATGACAGCTTTTATAAAAGCAACCATTACGCTATTTGTACTGAATTTAACGTTTACGAACTTGTTCAATCTTCAAGACGACCGCATCCTGATCCTTCCTCTTACACTGACCTGCTACCTGTTTTCCTTGTCTCAAATTGAAAGAGGAGCGGCCCGCTGGATTTATGCCGTTTCGGTTATCCATCCGTTATGGGCCACTTTTGCTTTTTTGATCCCCCTGCTCATCGTTGCCGCCGCAGCAGCATTGCGAAAAAAAACGGAGGCACGGTGCCAGTGAAGGCCGGTCTCCCTAACTGAAATATGTATCCGCCGTCTTCTCCGCCGATATGAGCCGCTAATCCCCTTGGCCAATCGGTTCGGAGAATTTTTTTGGCACTGGCCTTTATAAAAAGTTCAGCCGCATATTTTTTAGGATCGCTTGAGGATGTTCTTCTGTCTGATTTTCCCTACGACCAACAGCAGCAGAGGCAGGCCGAGCATATTGACGGGCAGCACGAACGGAACCCAATAATTGTTCAAATAATTGCCGGTCGCTTCGGAAATATTTTGGGGAAATAACGAAAAGACCATGACAACCGGGGCAATAAACCAAATCATCATCTTCCAATTTTTCACCTGTAAAAATTGTGCCGTTCCGTAGCTGGTTACAAACATATAAATGGACAATTTAATGAATACGCTTGCTATCCAAATGATCACCGCTATCGCGTCCAAATTTTCAATAAATCCAAAAATCGATATTTTTTTGGTCATTTCGAAAAAAGGATACCACATTTTGGATGTGAGATTGACGCCTACCGTCAAAATGACCATGATCATCGATAACAGTGTACAGAGCCAAGCTACCGCCACACCCCAAATGACGTAGGGCGCTCCCTTGTGCGGTGAAAAGAGAAACGTTGAGAGCATAACGAATTCAACCGCATGTCCAAGATAAGAGGCAGGCGGCAGCGCCCCCTTGAAGATGGCCATAAGCCCGCTGTCCGCATAAAATGGCCTCAGATTCTTGAAATAAATGTTGGGAACGCTTGTAGCGAGAACCAGCAATACCATAATAATAATCAGGGGACCTAAAATTTCACTGCAGCGTCCGATCCCGTCGATCCCCCCGGAATAGGTCACATACACGGTAAGCAGGATCATAATGATAACAATGATAAAAGTCGGCGTTTCATGAAAAAGCAGAATCCGCAGCAGATCGCTGAATTGGCGCAGGACGATGGGAATGATGGTATACCACTGGACAAGATAAATAACGATGACGATCTTGCCGATCCATTTTCCCATAATCGTTTGACTGAATTGTACGAAGGTCTGATCCGGATGGAGACGCACAAGCTTGGTTGTAATTACTGCCGCCAACAATGCGATGCTTCCGGCGATAAAAACAGACAGCCATGCATCTTGCTTCGCTGCTTGCAGACTGGGCGTAAACGTCATCAACAAAGTCATTCCCAGCTCCATGATAGTGATCATCCAGAAAACTTGAAGGCCGGTTATTTTCATCCTTGACAACCCTCTTCTCACGATTCATTATTCTATTTCTTCAGGTTCGCAGGCGCCTGAGTTCTGCCGACGCGCTCAATTGCGACCTCAACCTCGATGTGAACCGGAACCTGCGGATAGATTTCGTTCCAGCGGCTCTTGTTGTTTTTCCAATAAGCGGCATGTCGGATATGGATTTCTTCGCCTAAACCGAAAATATCCGATTTCAATTGTTTCTGTACGCGATTGAACGTGCTGACGATTTGTTTTTTCAGATCATCGGATATTTTGCTTTCGATACGTTTTAAATTTTCGGCCTTGCTCAAATCCAGCCTTGTATCGTTCTCCAATACTCTTCCTTTTACCTTAAAAATCGCCGTTACTTCCGGCATGTTGTCTTTAACCTTCGTGCTTATAGCCGTACGGCCCTTCGAGACAATCATGTCGGCTGTTCCCTTGAAATCTTTGTCCGGCGGCTCAACCTGTGCGGTTATATTGACGTTCTTAAGCTCTCCTCTCCACCACTGCAATGCCTTCACTTCTTCTTCCGTCAAAAATCCGGTCAACTGATTATCGCGGTACACGGCCGCTTCGTTAATCACGAAAGGAGCATCCGCATTCTTACTGTCACTCAGCCGGATCGCTCCGGTAACCGGCGATCTCCCAAATGAAGACATGGCGTTCAGAAACTCGTCTACTTTCAGGGACAGGCTGATGCGGCTGGATTGCATTTTTCTGATGGCGGTACCGGGGATGGTTTCCAGCAAATATTGAGCCTTCAAAATGTCCTTGGCGGACGTTCCATGCGCGGTCAATAAATAAACGGAGTACCGGCTGTCGGGCGAACGCAAAAATATATCCATAACCTGGTCCAGCCTGTGTCTGGCGTATTTTTCACCTATAATCGTTACTGATCTGTGGCCTAAAGAGATTTTCCGGGACAATCGCTGCTGCAGCTTGGCAAGCACATCCGAACCGTCCTTCCCCATCTCCGTGACGACCAGAACCGACTTTTTGTTTTTCCCCCCGCTCCCCATCAAGCCGGTCGGAGCTGAAGGCACGGCAATCTGAAAAGTAAACTCTACTTGCCCGTTCTCGGCAAGATCCATGCCGCTAGCTACGACAAGCGCAAGATCATTAAGTTCGGTCCTGTCCCAGCAGCCTGTAAATAAAGTGAGACAAAGGAAAGGAACCGCCGCTTGAAACCATTTCATTCGAATCATTGTTTCTCCAACTCCTGTTTTGGTCGAACGCGATGCTGGCGCTTGTGCAGAACCCACCAAGGGGCTCTGCCCATAACATCCCATATTCCGGATGGATGGAATGGAGCCACCGGGGTCATATAGGGAACCCCGAAGGAACGCAGATTCACAAGATGAATCAACAGCGCAATCATGAATGCCATAAAACCGTACAAGCCGAACATGCCTGCAAACAGCATAAGCGGAAAACGTAAAATACGAATCGCTTGACTCATATTCGTGTTGGGAATCAAAAATGAAGCTATTCCCGTCAAGGACACGATCATGACGATCGGAGTGGATACGATTCCTGCCTGAACGGCAGCCTGCCCTATGACAAGCACACCTACAATACTAATGGTCTGGCCGACAGGGCGAGGAAGGCGAATTCCCGCCTCGCGGATAGCCTCGAAAGTTATTTCCATCAGCAGCGTTTCCATGAGCGTCGGAAAAGGGACAGGCTCTCTTGCCGCCGCGAGACTTAAAGCCAGGCTAGTAGGAATCATTTCCTGATGAAAGGTCATAACGGCAATAAAAAGCGATGGCAAGGTCAAGGATAAAAAACCAAAAAGGTACCGCAGCCATCGAACAAATGTAGAAAAAATGAAGCTTGTATAATAATCTTCAGCCGATTGAAATCCATGCCAAAAAGTAACCGGCACGATCAAAGACATCGGAGTTCCGTTAATTAATATCGCCACCTTCCCTTCCAGAAGGGAAGCTGATACCGTATCCGGCCGTTCGGTCATATGCATGACCGGAAAAGGCGAATAGGGCGCATCCCGGATCATTTCTTCCACGTAGCCCGATTCCAGAACGCTGTCCAGATCGATTCGCGAGATGCGCTTCTTCACTTCGCAGACAATTTCCGGTGAAGCGATATGTTCTATGTATAATATAACCAGATCCGTTTGCGTAATTGCTCCTACCGACATATTCTCTATCTTCAGCTGCGGGGTGCGGATTTGCTGGCGAATTAATGCCGTATTCGAATGGATGTTCTCAATAAAGCCGACCCGCGGACCGCGAATGACCGACTCCGTTTCAGGTTCCTTCAGTGCGCGATGAAGTTGACCTTCTTTCATATGTATCGAGATGGCCTGCTTGGCAGATTCAATCAACAGAACGGCTTCTCCCATAACGATGTGCTTCACCGTTTCACTCTTCGTTGAAACCATTATCGCGCTTGCAACGGGAACCAGTTCGCTCTCCATGATTTCCAGTATCTGAGGGGCTGCGCCGCAATTCAGCGATCGATTTTGCAATAGCGGTTTTAATAACTCCTCGTCCAACCGCACGGTATCAACCAGTCCTTGAAAAAAGACCAACAGGCACGGAGTCGAACCGAATGCTTGGACTCTTCTCATTTTCAGATCCATGCATTGACTAAATGTTTGTTTCAACCATTGTTCGTTGTCATCCAAATTGTCGAACAGGTCCCCTTCGATCGCATATTCAATTTTGAACCTCTCTGTCTGTTCTCTTGCTCGCCAAGAAAGCAGCCTTTTAAAAAACATGGCTATTCTCACCTTTTTCTTTATTCATTAAAATTTCCAACTAGGAATAGACTCATTCAGAAAATGAATCAAAATCCATGGTATATAATCCCTCCATTCGCGGAATTCTGAAAAACAAAGCAATCGATAAAAAAAGATGAAGGTAACCGAAAAAATGAAAAATGGAGTCATATGGAAGGTCGTCGGTTTTTTGTTTATTATCGCTTTATCGGGGCTGGTGCTTTACTACTCCGTCACCAAGGGCTGAACGGCAAAAAGGCAGGCAGGAGATTTACTCCCGGCCTGCCTGCTTGATTTAACTGAAATATGTATCCGCCAGCTTCTCCGCCGTGCGCGTCGCCAGCGCCTGCGTCGTAAGCGTCGGATTAGGGCCTCCGATACCGTTGAAATGTACGCTGTTGTCGGCAATATATAGCCGCTTGACCTGCTGCGCCTCACAATTCGTATCGGTCACATATCCCATGCGCATCGTGCTTTCGATATGGAGAAAAAATCCAGCCGGCAAATCCGAGCGAATGATTTTTTTGGCCCCGGCGTGCTGAAGAATTTCAGCTGAAATTTTGACCAGTTGATCGCGCCTTTGTATGCTTTTTTTACCGGGGGTATAGTGAATAACCGGAACCGGCCCGTGCTCATCTTTCAGAAGCGGATCGACCGTCACCCTGTTGTGGTAAAGAGTCTCGTCGTCCGTGAGAATCAGCATGCTCATCGTTCTGCGGTAGTTGTACATCAGCTCCTTCAATTCAGGGCCGACGGCTCTGCCGCGAATATCCCACGACGCCCCCGGTTCCGGCGGGTTCAGCGAATCGAAGCCACCTTCGCTGAAGCCGTAGGTCATAAAGGCGGACAATCCGGGACTCAGACCGGAAACTTGCGTAGAACCGAGCCCCGGAATATCGACCCTGCCTCCCGAGGTGTTGCCTACGAACGGATCGGCCACCGGAATGCCCAATATGCTGTTCAACACTTTTTCATCGAATATGCCTGAAACCCAATCAAAATAATGGTTGGTTAAACCTCTCCCCACCCATTCGTTGTAGGGCAGCCCGGAGTTCAGCCAAAGGCGCGGCGACTCGATGCAGCCGGCTGCCATCACGACAACTTTAGCCGAAAGCTCGCCGATTTCTCCGGTCCACGTATCGCGAAACTGTACTCCGCTTGCGCACAGACCGTCTTTTGGATCATACTTCGTCAAAATTTTGATCGTGAAGGCATTAGGCCGGATCGTAACATTTCCAGTCTTGAGCGCAAGCGGGACATAACTGACCAAAGTGCCTCGTTTGGCGATTTTGTCGACTGTGGGCCCCGTCGTGCATCCGTTGACACAATGTCCTCTAAGGCTGCACCCTTCCATTTCGGATAACTGCTCCATCGTATAGCCCGGGTCCATCAGATGCTCGTTCGGGCGAAGAATCGCGTTGGGATGCGGGCGATAGCCCGGGGTTACGACATCAAGAGTCGGAATCAGAGACCACCCTGCCTTTTTGGCCCCGTAGAAAAAAAGTTCCTCTTTCGGAGCCACCGCCGCAAACTGGACGGGCAATGTAGCTTCAGCTTTTTCGTAATACGGAATGAGCTCCCGGTAACTGATTGGCCAGACGTTATCGACGGCAATAGGAAAAGCGCGCGGCGACTGCGCCCAGTAATGCTGTGTCGTTCCTCCGACGCCGGCTAGCTGCCAAATATCGCCTTTCTGAGGCAAAACCCGGTGCCAGGGCGAACGGCGGCGGTCGGCCGGGCCGAAACGGAATACGCCTGATATTCCGTCGTTTATGTTGTTTTCATACGAGTTATAAATCTGTTTATACAGCTTCACATCCAGATCGGCGTAACTGGAGCTCGACTCCGCGCCGCGTTCGGCATTGGGGTTCGGCCATTTGCCGTTGCCATACCAGGGCCCCGCTTCCAGAACCAACACCTTCAGTCCTTTTTCTCCAAGCTCTTTGGCCGCGACGGCGCCTCCGCCTCCGGATCCGATTACGATCACATCGGCATCAAGCATTCGGGCTCCCTCCTTCTCCGCGTACGATTGTCAATAAATAACCGCGAAGGGCGCGATAGCCTTTGGATACGCCCGGGTACCCGACCTGCCTCCAACTGATCGGAAAATACTCCAGCCTCCGCTGAGTCGGCGTATTCAAACGTGTCGAACCGTAAGCGGACCATTCCGAATAATAACCGAACATCGTCATCCGAACCAAAAAATCCACGATGTATTTGACAAATCCTCCATCGTCTTTGTACGGGGGCGGCAAGCTTCCCAGATCGACATCGAGCTGCTCCAGCATCGCCAATACCCGAATGCGGTCGCGGGGCGAGAGACCAGCGAAAGATCCGTCCTCCCAGACTGCAAAATGGGGAGGATCTTGCGCTTGGCCGGACGCAATAAACTGGGCTGCTCCGGCATTCAGCAGTTCGGCGGTGGACGAAGCTAAGGGAACTCCGGTTAAATGAGTTCCCCAAAAAAGTGAAAGATTATGGTTCAATTCCCAAACCATATACCCTTGAATATCCAATTCCGCCGCACCTGCCGCCTGTTCCGCTCCAAACATGGGAGTATACGGAACGATCGCTTCAACCAGCGCTTTAAACGTTGAAATCGTGAGTAAATCTGCGTATGAATCATATGCATGAACCGGATTCATTGGAGTCCTCCTCGTCACAACCGGGATTTCCCTGATCATATCCAGTTTATTTTAAGGATTCATACATTATTCGTTATTTTTGTTGTTCCGGAGGCAGCTTACGGATTTGGCTTTGCCGCTTACCCGGACTGCCGTTTCGAATAGTAGCGGACACCCAAATAATGCGCGCCTGTAAACAAGGTCAACAAACCGAAAAACACCAGAAATCCCATGTCCTCCTTGCGAAAAAACAATTGGATCAAAAAAAGCGCCAAAGAAATTTCCGTCCAAAGCAGCGTTCTTTTTTTCAGCATCGTCAGATCGGCCTTCGTACGGCTCATTTTCCGGAAATTCATCAAGGTCAGAACAGCCAGGACGATGATGCCGACTGCGATGGCCAAAATATAACTCATATTCCCTGTCATGCCAATCCCCCCATCTTTCTTCTATATGCCGCCTGTTCGAACGCCCATCCGCAGCATAATCCGTAGGACAGCGCCGCGTTGAACGCATCTCCCGCGCCCGTAGTATCGACAACGTCAGCCGCCGGCGCGGGAAGCGTGACCAGCTTGCCTTCCTGCACAAACGAGCAGCCTGCTTTTCCGCGTGTCAGGCATACTCGATGCCCGTGCTTGCGTTCCCAGGCAAGCAGCAGCCCGGCGAGCTCCTCTCCATTAATATGCTCAATGGAGTGCCCGGACAACTGCTCGAACTCCGTTTCGTCAGGCGTCAAAACATCGATCGATTGAAGCAGCGACCTACACGCCCGAGCCGATCGCACAATCTGCCTGGCTGCACACGAAGAAAACCTGCAAAAGTGCAGTTTTTGCTCGATGGATACAGCTAGCCGCGACATATTCCTGCAATAGTACAGTCTTTTCGCCGCGATCATGGGCTCTGACTCATTTTCGCGGAAAATTCCTGCACTTTCGCAGGCTTTTCCGGCAAACGGGCCGCAACTTAGCAAAAACCTGCACTTTCGCAGGCTTTTCTGCTTTCCAAGGCCACTTTGCCCCTACACTTCAACCGATGCAGGGAAGACACTTCGCGAATGCTGCACCGGAAATTAGGGCGCCCCTCCGGCTGCCCTACCAATATCGGACAGACTCCTAGTGCCTATTATATCCGAGCTGCCCGGTTTGTGGCTACACGACAGAGCAAAAAGGGATTCTCTTTCCTGCGGAGAATATGTTTTAAGATGAAGTTCAAAAGGAGAAGAACAACATGAACGAGGTCATTTTCAAGCAGCTGGAAGAGGAAGATATTCCGGTTCTAATGGATATTTATAATTATTACGCGATAAATACGACGGTATCTTTCCATACGGAGCCCGTGACATTGGACGAGTTTACGGAATCCGTCGTTTTTGCCAGCGAGCGGTACCGGACTTACGTGATCGTTCAGGATGGCAGCAAGCAAGGCTATGTGCAAGTGAAGCAGCATAAGAAAAAACAAGCTTACGATTCCACAGGCGAGGTAACGATTTATTTGCATCACCAATGTGTCGGCAAGGGCGTGGGCAGCGCCGCACTTCAGTTTATTGAGCAAGTGGCCGCGCAAAATGGCTTCCATTCGCTTGTAGCCACGATTTGCACGGAGAACAGCCGCAGCATCCGCTCATTTGCAAAACACGGTTACTCGCAGTGCGCGCATTTTAAAGAAGTAGGCTTCAAATGGGGCAAATTCCTCGATACTGTATCTTATCAAAAAATAATCGGCTGAATTCACGAGGCGAGCCGGTTCCAGTTCAAGCCGCCGTTCAAGGAGCGCCACAGCCCGTTCGTGCTCATAATCCAGCAGCGGTCGGTTTGCACAGCCGTCATATACACATTTTTCGGAGCAGGATCGAACGACGCGGGAAAATAGTGTTGAACCCACGTTTGCCCCTCGTCCGTCGTACGCAGCAAAGACCATCCTTGCGTTTCCGAGCCAGATTGGTTGCCGAGAAGCAGCCATCCGGTCTGTGCGTCCGAAAACGCGATAGCCGCCGGCTCCTGATCTCCCCTCAGCTTCCCCGTTTCGATCCAGTTTTCTCCGTCGTTGGTATGGTACAGTACCGTAGCCTTCGCTTTTTTAGTCGCCGCGGCATACCATCCATTTGTCGGCGATACGAAGGTGAACACCCCGCGCCCGTCTTTGGGCAGCTGCTGAATGCCCGACAACGTCCAGGTCAGCCCCCCATCCTGCGACCGCAAAAGCTGAAACCCCTTGGCTCCATTAACGGCGATCAATCCGTTCTGCCTGTCAAAGAACCGAAAAAACGGCTTTTCGATCGCGCTGCCAAGCTCCTGCACATTTCCTGCTATCACTTCCCAAGTCTCGCCCCCGTCTGAAGTCAGCAGCAATTCATTAGTTCCCGAACTGCCGGTGCTTGCCAGCACCCAGCCTGTTTTTTTATTCAAAAAAGACATCCCGTAAACGGCCGTTTCCCGATGGAAAGTATATTTGTCCGTCCACGTTTCTCCCCCGTTATCGGTCTGCATAAACACGTAGGCGTCACCGTCGCGCATCATTCCAAAACCATTAAGGCTATCCGCAAATACGATACTGTCCGCAGGTTTCATTTGGGAGCGGAGATCAGACGATGATTGACCTTGTACGGAAAGTGCGGGCCCCGTTGCGGCAAAAGACGGTTCTGCTGAAACTGGCTCTGCCGAAATCGCCTTCACAGCTGCCGAGCTGGAAGGTTCGTAGACGGAACAACCTGCGCTTACAAGAAAAAGCAGGAAAAAAATGATACTTTTCATGTACAGAACAGCCATGTTTTTCAACCTCCCGTTTCGCCAAAGAAGCTGCTTGGCTTGGTACTTGTAAAGACGAAGCGTCCGGCGAAATGGTTCACCGCAGGAACCGGCTTCGGCCTTTACAAGTGGCGCATGGGGCATATTGCATGGGATAAGATGCAGCGTCGCAACAAACCCTAAAGGGGATTAATCACTCTGGAGGGATTGCCATGACCAAGCCGCTGCAGTCGACCGCCATTGCTTGCCTGCTGATACTGCTCGCGACAGGCTGCGGAGCGTCGAAAAACAAAACGTATCATGGCGAGAGCTACCCGCACGAAACTTACGGCCTGAACGAAAACAACCTTTTTAACACCAGCCATGGAGCGGGCGATTATGCCAAGCCTTCTCCGGCTGCGGCGGGATCGGCAGCGCCAAGCATGTTTCCTGCTGCTTCGCCTCTACCCGCTTCACCGCAAGCGCAGTCGGGTTCATCAGCCGTACCGACTCCGACTCGGACTCCGATCCCGGCGCCGACGAAAACACCCAAACCGAAAAAGACTTCGCCAAAAACCGAAGCCGCGAAAAAGCCTGCGGTTCCCGTCCACCAAACCGAGTCGAAAGCAAAAAGCATGGCAAAAAGACTTTCTTTGTCCGAACTTATCGTCAAGTATCCGAATACGTTCAAAATTCGCGGTTCCGCTAATGAAAAGAAAGTAGCTCTGACGTTCGATGACGGCCCGGATACCCGGTTTACCCCGCAGGTGCTGGATGCGCTGAAAGAAAAACATGTCAAAGCAACCTTTTTTCTGGTCGGTTCCAAGGCCAAGGCCCACCCTGACATCGTTCGGCGCATCGTCAGAGAAGGGCATATTATCGGCAATCACTCCTACAACCACGCCTATTTGCCCAAGCTGTCCGTAGACGGCTTTCAAAGCCAGATCGAAACGACGGAGCGTGTTTTGCGAAGTCTAACCGGGTATACCCCCAAGCTGATCCGCCCTCCTTATGGCGCCATCAATGAAGAACAGGTCAAGTGGGTTGCCGATCACCAGTACCTAATCGTCAACTGGAACGTCGATTCTTTGGACTGGAAATCTTTAACAACCAATCAGGTGCTGAACAACATTATGCGCCAAATGAAGCCGGGCTCCATCATCCTGCAGCATTCCGGAGGAGCTGACAGCCAAAATTTAAACGGAACCGTCCAGGCGATCGGCCCGATGATCAGCAAGCTCAAAGCGGACGGCTACACCTTTGTGACTGTGCCCGAGCTGCTGCACGTTTCCAAAAGCAAATAAAAAGCCGGGGTGCATCGCTAAAGTGCACATCCGGCTTTTTGCTTTAATCCAGCTCGGCCAGTCGCGATTTGATGCTGCGAATTTGCCGCAGCTGTTCGTCAGCAGCCTCGGGACTTCCCGCTTCCTCTCCCATCAGACGCGTTAAAGCCAGTTCCAGCCGCCTCCGTTCATTGTCGCGCTCAAGCAATTCCGGAGAACGTTCGCGTTCGTTCCGCGACTCCATGTATTCGTCATAAGTGCCGGCGAACGAGACCGGGGGCGACTCCGGGCTAAGCCAAAGCAGCTTCGTCGCCAATTTGCGGATCAGATAGCGGTCGTGCGAAACGAAAACCATAGTGCCCGGAAAATTGAGCAGCGCCTGCTCAATCCGCTCCCGGGTGTCGATATCCAAATAATTCGTCGGTTCGTCAAGCACCAGAAGATTCGCCCCGCTGAAGTACAATTTCAAAAATGCGGCGCGGCACCGCTCCCCCATGCTCAGATCGCCGATTTTTTTGCGGGCGTCTTCACCGGAAAACAGGAAGCAGCCGAGAATAGTTCGGGCTTGCGTCTGGGTCATCGCAGGCAATGACAGCAGACTGTCCAGCAAAGTGGCCTGATCGTCCAAATTGTCGAGCTCCTGCGAAAAATAGCCGAGAACCGTCCGCGGGTGCAGGTACACGCGGCCAGCCGCAGGCTCAAGCTGCTGCATGAGCAGCTTGAGCAGCGTCGATTTGCCGGCGCCGTTGGGACCGAGCACGGCCAGTCTGTCGCCTCTGTCGACGCTAAGGCTGAGCCCGGCGAACAGCTCGCGTCCGCCATAGCCGAACGCGGCCTGCTCCAGCCGCACGAGCGTATGCGAAGCAAACTCGCCTGCGCCGAGCCTCAGCTTCAGCTGCGCCGCTTCGCGCGGCTTCTCGACCCGCTCCGCCTCCAGGCGCTCCAGATCTTTCATCTTCGCGTTCATCCGCGCGGCATGCGCGCCGGCCCGCGCCTGGAAATACACGCGCTGTATCGGCACCTCGGCCACCCGGGCGTTTTTCTCGCCCTGATGAAACCACTGCCGATACGTGCGGATGCTTTCCTCCAGCTGCTCCCGCAGTTGCTGCTGCTTGCGGTAGAGCACCTCCTGCGTGCGGTGCTCCAGCTCTTTTTGGCGGGTGTAGTCGGAATACCCGCCATTGTATCTTTTGCAGCCTGTAGGCGAAAGCTCATACAGGCCGGTTGCCGTGCGATCGATGAAATAGCGATCGTGCGAGACGAAGACGACGGTGCCGGGATAGGCCCGAAGCCATGCTTCGAGCCCTTCGAGCGACTCCGCGTCGAGATGGTTGGTCGGCTCGTCGAGCAGCAGCAGCTGCGGCTCGCGCACCAGCAGACGCGCCAGCTGCGCGCGCGTCTTTTGCCCGCCGCTCAGCCGGCCGAGCGGCATCGTCCACAGCTCGCGCCCGAGCCCGAGCTGCTGCAGCTTTCGCTCCACTTGGGTTTCCCAGTGGTAGCCGTCCAACTGCGCGTATCGCTCTGCCGCCTCCTGGTACTCGGCGAGCAAACGCTCCATGGCGCCAGCGGGCGCGTCCTTCATTCGCTCTTCGAGCTCATTCAGCTCGCGCTTCGCTGCGCAGTGCGCCGGGCTGCCCGACTCGGCGTAGGCCAGCAGCGGCATCGCCTCGTCAGCCTCGGCAAGCTGCTCCATCCAGCCCCACTCTTCTACGCCCAGCCTGCGCTCGACTTTCCCCCGATCCGGCTGCACGGTCCCGGCCAGTATGCGGAGCAGCGTCGTTTTGCCAAAGCCGTTGCGCCCGTATATCGCAATCCGTTCTCCCGCATAAATGTCCAGCTCCACATGTTCAAAAACAGGCTTCCCAGCAAATTCCTTCATAACATCTTTAGCTTTTATAAGCAAAGTCATCGACTCGCCGCCTCCTTAAATTCAAATGCAAAAAAACCGCAGGCAGCCGCCCGCGGTCAGAAAGAACGAATGTTTCATTGCATATGAAAAAGAAGCGCAGTCGCCCCTTTAGACATACGAATCCCATTCGCTCTACTGTACTACGCAGAGTCTGCTGCTTCCATCGAATCATCGATTAGCAGAAAATGAATGGGGGATCATTAATTCATCGGTCTAAAGGTACCTCCGAGTTCTACAAGTTGGCTCAATTATATATTCCCGGCAAGCCAAAAAGCAAGGGAACAAATCGTTATAATCATCTTGCTCGGAGTCTGTCCGACGGAGTTACTTTTGTGCATACCGGGTGAATCATGACTGCGTATATTGCCGCTCACGCTGCATAATTACTGTCATTTTACAGATTTATACCTTCTACGTGGTTCATCGGACAGACTCCTAGGTCTCAGTGCTCCACCGGAGCCCCTGCCGCGGCCGGTTTGCAATCAGAGCAATAGCCGAATATTTCAAAACGGTGGCTCTGCACGTCAAAATTGTCCGGCAAATCCGGCAAATGCTTCATCGGGCAAAATTCGAAAGTGACCGTCTTCTCGCAGCTGACACAAATCATATGATGGTGGTGGTGCGAAAGGCAGCTTGCTTTAAATTTGAGCCCGTCGGCCAAATGAAATTGTTCCAAAACGCCCATTTCGCTTAACAGACGCAAATTCCGATACACCGTATCGAAGCTGACACCCGGATATTTTTGCTTCATATATTCATAAACATCTTTAGGAGACAAATAACTCCCCGATTCCGCAAACAACGTTGCCAAACTTTTGCGCTGCTCCGTTATTCTCCAGCCATGCTGAGACATAGCTTGCAGCATCTGATCCATGGTATGCGCATGTGTGCCCACTTGCATTGCTCCTCTATCAATGGAATATTAACTTCTATAGTGCCGCAAATGCCCCATTGGAGTCAAGCGAGAAACCGATTTTGCCTTCGCCGCTTCCCTCTTTTGCCATGAAAAATCCGGTTTTTACTCCCGAGAACGGGTCATCCTTGTCTCTCCCCATTCCCGCTTTTGCAATGCTGATGCTGTCCGCATTTCTTCGCGATTGAGGGTTCGACTGGGAATTCAGGAAAGCTCATAGCCAGGAGTAGACATCCCTTGAACTCGAATGATAAGTGGGGAGCCGGTCTACCAAACGCTACCACTTGCGAATCGTGGAAATCTGTTCGAAATTTCATACAGAAATTGCACTGATTTCGTAAAATCGAGAAATAGGTATGAAAAATCGAACAGAATCATGCCTACAGCGGTAAGGATGACTTTTGTATGCGAAAAATCATACGCGCGCCTAGTCAAGCTAGGCATCGCTAGCCGGTGTGAGTCCGGTCGGGGTAAAGACCAAGCTGCCCCGTAGCTAGCAGGCAGACGACGGCGAAATCCGGCGGCTGAAGCCCTGTGAAAACTTCGCCTATGGCGAAAGAAGCAACCTTGCAGGCCGTAACGCAAGTGAATCCTGCCGCATCGTTAATCGTAGCCCAATTTGGGACAAGGGGGAGCCGAGCTGCGGTATGATCAGCGAAGGCCACGGAACGCGCAAAGACCTTGGAAGTGCAGCGCGGAAGAATCCTCCGGTGTATAGGGGATCGGCATGCAAGGAAAGTGATGCCTGGAACTAGGGAGACCCTCCCCTGCACGGCACAAGGGTGTCGTAAAGAGCGGACCTATAAGCCCTTAAGGTGAAGTGGCGAGCTGCAGGAAGGGAGTCGGAAGGGGCCGTAGTACCAATGAAGCGAGGACAACATAACCTCGTGGAGGAAAGGGCCCCTGCTTCGTACACGGGATATAGAGGAGGTAAGAGTGAGTGAATGCGGGAACCCCTGCTAACTACACCAAAGCAAAAGTTCGACAACTCCAAAATACCCTCTACCTTGCGTCTAAGGTAAATCCCAAGCGTCGCTTCCACGCTTTGTACGACAAGATGTACCGGGAAGACGTCATGCGTACCGCATGGACACGTGTAAAGGCAAATGGCGGTAGCGCCGGAGTAGACAAGGAAACCATCGACTACATCGTAAAGGAGTACGGGGAAGAGCGGCTCATTGAGGATTGCCGGCAGGCTCTCATAGACAACATATACCGGGCAAGCCCGGTCCGGCGCCATGAGATACCGAAAGGTGACGGCAAGATGCGACCGCTCGGGATTCCGACAGTACGTGATCGAGTCATGCAAATGGCGGCTAAAATCGTCATTGAGCCCATTTTCGAGGCGGACTTCCAAGACTGTTCCTTTGGCTTTCGGCCGAAACGCAGTCAGCATCATGCCATTGGGCGAATTCGAGAGACCGTGGAACGGGAGAAGTTAAACTGGGTTGTTGATATCGACATCACCGGATACTTCGACAACATCCCGCACGACAAATTGATGAAGATGGTGGAGGGGCGAATCAGCGATCGGCGCATGCTGAAACTGATCCGGATGTGGCTCAAAGCCGGAGTTATTAAGGAAGGCGAGCTGTATGAGACCGAGATCGGCAGCCCGCAGGGCGGCGTGATCTCTCCGCTACTTTCTAATCTGTACCTCCATTACCTGGACACGATCTGGACAAAGCAATACGCGCACGTCGGCACGTTAGTTCGATATGCGGATGACATGGTTATTCTCTGTCGATACAAAGAGCAAGCACTGGAAGCGATACGAGTACTAAAAGCGGTATTTCAAAGACTGGAGCTGACGATGAATACGAGCAAGTCCAAACTTGTCAGCCTGTGGGGAGGCAAAGAAGGATTCGACTTTCTGGGTCATACCCATCGGCGCATGCCGTATTGGGTTAAGAACGGAAGGAAGTTCTACTATCTAAGAAGCATCCCCTCCCGTAAAGCCCTAAAGAAGATGCGAACGAAGGTGCGAGAGGAGCTTGAACCGCGAGCACGGCTGAAATGGTCTCTAAATGACCTGATCGCGAAAATGAACCCAATTATTCAAAGTTGGCAGAACTATTACGCGGCGGTGGATAAGAGCATGGCGAACCGTTTTCTTGCCAAGATAGATTGGCACATACGCAGGCGATTTAGCCTTTGGTGGAACAAGAAACACAAGAAACGGAAGGCCAGTCGTGAGAATCTGTTCGAACTTCTTCAGGCTATGGGACTGAAAACCGTGGCCACTTGGGGTTAGCCGTACTGGGCTAGGTGAAGAACGTCGGAAAGCCGTATGCGGGAAAACCGCACGTACGGTTTGATGAGGAGGGGCTGGTAACCCCAGCCCTTTACTCTACAGAATGCGCAAAAGGGACTTCAATAGGCCGTCTCATGGCAACCAGCTGACAGCATCCACCCGACGCAGTCGATTGGAGATCGAGCACGCCAGCCTGCATGTGCCGAACATCCCCATCCTGTCTGTCGCTAGGCGGACGACGAACCCAAATGATTCGCGAACCTGTTTACAGGTAAGCCCCTGAAAAAGGGCGGTAAAGAGGCCCCTTTTCAGGGGCTTACCCGTGGTAACGAGGCAGCACGCGGTTGGCAGACTTTCAGTGCGCCTTAGCGGCGCTTGCATGTAACATGCCCTTATAGGGCTGATGGATGCCACCGGCTAAGCCGGTGATTTTGATCGCGCTATTTATGTTTTTCAAACCTCGCCGGCCCGTTCAAGTTCCAGCAGCGCCGATCTTACCGCTTCTTTGGAGAAATTTTCGCCGATGAATACGGCTACGTCAGGCACTTCGCCCTTCGGCGTTATTTTGACGAAATCCATTTCCCGGTAGGCAAATTGAAACATGAACCGGCTCGCCGTATCCGAGAAGCTGAGAATTCCTTTGGCGCGGTACACTTCCGCCGGCAGCTTGCTGACGAACTGCTCAAAAGCGCCGCTATCTACCGCATGCTCGAAAAAATGCGTGTACGCCATCACATGATCATGCGAATGGTGATGATGATGGTGGTGATGGCTGCCGCTATGGCTGGATTCGCCGGCGTTCATCTGCGGCTCCGGTGCCGGCTTTTCAGCACTGTCCGCTTCCATAGCTTCGAGCAGCCCCATATCGATGTGGCTGAATACCGTGTACACTTTTGCCGCATACGGGTTCCACTCGTTCACCAGCGCTTCCGCCTCCTGCAGCTCTTGCGGCGGCAAAAGGTCGGTTTTATTCAACAGCAGCATATTCGCGCACCGTATTTGCTCCTGCATGAGGCGGAACGTTTTGCCTCTGCTGGTACGGCTTAGCTGCAGCAGCTGCGGCGCGTCGACGACGGTGATGACGGCTTTCAGCTCCACCGGGAGGACCATGGACGCATCCGTAACCTCGTCCAATATTTCCATCGGATTGGCGATGCCCGTAGACTCGATGAAAATCAAGTCAGGCTTCTCCCCGGCGATGAGATCCTGAAGCGAAACGGCCAGATCGCCGCGGCTCGAGCAGCAAATACAGCCCCCTAGCAGCTCGGCCATCGGAACTTCGGCATCCATGAACTGGCCGTCCAAATTTACCTCGCCGATCTCGTTCATAACGACTGCGGGCTTGCGGCCCGATTCTTGAAAATAATGAATGGCTTGCTTCAATAATGTCGTCTTGCCGCTTCCCAGAAATCCCGACAAAACGAATACGCTGGCTCTTTTCCTTGTCATGTCAGCCGCTTCCCCCTCGGTGCATTTATGCTTACAGCCCGTCCGGGCTCGTCTCAATAGCAAATTTATTCAGCAAAATCGGCCATTTGCCGACGAGCTGAATCAAAAATGGCAGCAGTTTCACCCACAGCAGGCTCTGCTCCCTGTTCAAAGGCTTAAGCGGCAGTTCCAGGCGATCGTACAAAATCCGGGCTGCTTCTTCCACAAGCGAGAGCGCATGATCGGCAGGCAGTGTGCCGCTGACTTGTTCGAATTGCGGAAGGTACAGCGCGCTTAACGGTTCCGATAAATGATGGGCGGCAAAATGTTCGGATGCCATAATTTCCCCGATCCCTGCACCGATTAATCGGGCTGTTTCGGGCTCAAACGCATGAGGAATGCAATAAATTTCCAGCGCTAAAGCCGCTATATAAATTTCTTTGATCAACTCGTCTTCTTTGGCTTCCGAGAGACTCGGCTCCGTCAAATAGGCGGCTATGGCCGGTCTGATGTGTTCCCAGCCGTTTTCAATGCTTTTCATAGTCAACTGCATCATGGCCGCAGCAGCCTCAACAGGCGTGATTAGTTTTTTGTCCGTTTCCTGCATGTCGTCTAGTCCTCTTTTCCTTCTTCCGGATGAAAATGGATCGTCAATTCAATGATCTCGGAGCGGCTGCCCAGCCGAACCGGCGGTCCCCATGTGCCGAATCCCGAAGATACGACGGCGTGAAGATCGCCTTTGCGCAAAAATCCCCAGTCGAGCTCGAACAAACGTCCCGTAATCCAATGATTCGGGGCTATTTGGCCCCTGTGCGTGTGGCCGGACAGCATGACGTCCGCCCCCGCGTCCGCCGCTCTATCCAGATGATACGGCTGGTGATCCATCACAATAATCGGCTCGCTCCGGTCAACGCCTTCGAACAGAGTATCGAGGGTTTTTCTTCCTTCCGGCGTATGTTCGGCGGCTTTATCTTTTCGGCCGATGACGAACAGGCGATCCGCAATGTGCACCGTCTCATCCAAAAGCACGCGAATGCCGATCTTTTCCATTTGCTCCACAAAAGCCGGAATGTGGCCGCCGATGTATTCATGATTGCCGAGCACCGCATAGACGCCCAATGGGGCCCGCAGGTGACGCATGACGCTTCCCATATCTTTGCGAATAAAAGGCTGTATGTCATCGTCGATCACATCGCCCGGCAAAAGAATCAAATCCGGCTGCAACTCGCCAACTTTGTCTACAAGCCGCTGCAGATGGCGTCTTCCGACGATCGTGCCCAGATGAATGTCCGATGCGACAGCGATGCGGAGCTGTTTCCAGTCCCCTGCTTGTTTCGAAATGACCGCTTCGTATTTGCGGACGATCGGACTTCGCGCGTTGTAGGAGCCCCACGCAAGCAAAATGGCGAAAATAAGCGCAACCAGGCTTCCGAGAAGTTTGACAATTGCATCCGGCGGAACCGAAGCTAGATAGAGCAGCCAAGCGGCCAAATCCGCGACAGGCAGCAAAATGACTCCAAACTGCATGAACGCGAACCAGTATGAACCGGTGATTTTCAACGCGTTCTTAAGCCGCTCGGGAAGCACCCGTCTGCCAACCGCGGAGATCAAATAAGATAACGCGATGATCCAAAAGCAGATCCAGTATACTACCGGGTAGTGCAGAGGACCCAATAAATGAGACAAAAAGATGTGCCCGTGCCATCCGATATAACCGTTGACAACAATAACTAACATCAATACAAGGGCAATGATTGCTGCGACGCGTGGTTTCATATAGCCGCTCTCCCGTTTTCTCCGAAGTTGCTCGTTTAATTTGTGTACTTATCCTTTCTGTACTTTTCGCCGGGCGCTCTACACAGTTCGTCGGACAGACTTCTAGAACAGCAGGTTCACTTCCTCAATGCAGGACGCATCGTCATTGCGCACATTGCCGACCCGTGTCGAAACCGGATATGCCGTCATCTCGTCCGCCGGATACGGCTTCAGCAATGGCCGCAGCACTTCCGGCTGCGTGATGCGGCGGTCCAGCCATACCGCCTCTTCTTCCGGCCGCAGAATGACAGGCATGCGATCGTGTATGTCTGCAACGAGTTCATTTGGCGTCGTAGTAACGATGGTACAGGTTGAAATGCGCTTTCCTTCCGGCGACATCCACGTGTCGTACAGCCCGGCGAAGCTAAACAGCTCCCTGCTTTTGAACAAAATGCGCATCGGCTGCTTGTTTTTGCCCGTCCCCTTCCACTCATAAAAAGAGTCTGCGGGAATGATGCAGCGCTTGCGCTGGAACGGAGTTCTGAAAGCAGGCTTGTCCGCAAGCGTCTCCGCCCGGGCGTTAAGCGTCTGGTACGCGATTTTATCGTCTTTGGCCCATTCCGGAATGAGCCCCCAGCGCAATTCGCCGAGCCTGTTCTTTTCCCCGTCATTGACGATAGCCATCACCGACTGCCCCGGCGCCACATTGTATTTGGGCAAATGATAGGAAAAAACAGGCGCATCAATATGATAGCGGAGAATAAGCTCCTCCAGCGTTATGGTGATCGTATAGCGTCCGCACATCCGGCACCCCTCCTCAGCATCCGCTTCCTCCATTATGAGAAAAACAACGGGCTGCGTCAATTCGCTCGCAAAGCTTCGGCAGGCAAAAAGACGGAAAAGCACGAAAGACGCCCCCGCGGGCTTATCCCCAAAGCGGCGCAAGCACAACATAGCCGAACATGAAAAAAGCCGCCTGTCGGCAGCTGTTCTCCCATCGTTCGGCTGCAAGCCATTTATTTCTGCATGGCAATAATGATGACACAGATCGCGTTCAAAGCAATCAGCAGCGGCATGCCGATGACAAACGAGCGATGCTTCGTTTTGTGGCGCCATACGCGCATGCCGAGCCATCCGCCAATCGCCCCTCCGAGGGCGGCAAAAGCAAACAGCCGCTTTTCGGGAACCCGGCGCCCGCCTTTTTTCGCTTGGCCCTTGTCATAGCCCATTTCGATAAAAGCAATAACGTTCATAGCAATCAAAAAAACGATGAAATAGGTCAATGTCCATACCCCTTCAACCTCAAAATAGCAGCCACGCATACTATCATCTTAAGATCGAATGCAGGTATGGTCAAATGTTTCTTGCCTTATCGCTCCATCGTTTGAATACCTTGAAACAAAGTCGCCATATACAAACTGTCGCTGCTGCAGTCGATATCCGTCACCGGGTAACCGAGTCTAACCGAAAGAAGCGTAATCCGGTTTCTGATGTAACCGATGCGGAACAAGCCGCGATCCGAACATACATAAACTTCCGGGCCTTTGGTCACGATCGAAAACAGAAACAGGTTGGCGAAGCGGATTTGCTCGAACTTCCCCTGCTTGTTCCCGTGCAAAAGCGCCCCGTCCTCGGTAACGCCCAAAATGTGCCCTTGATAAAGACCAAGACCCGTCACGGCCTGACCAACGGAAAATTCCGCCCAGGAACCGACCAAACGATCGTAAATGGCGAGACCAAAGTCGACGGCCAAAACGACAAATTCGGGAAAAAATTGAAAGTCGTACACCATCGCATGGGAATAAGCCATCTTATGCCAGGAGGCCGACTGCTTGCTCCACAAACCGTAAGGTGTGGCCGCCCATGCTCTGCCGCCAATTTCTTTGTACTGGTAGCATCCGACAGCCAGCTCCGAATCCTGCCACAGCCCGTTGCCGTGTTCGTATTCAAAAAGCCCTTTATTCGTGCAAGCGAAAAGACGGGCGTCCTGAACGATGAGGCGGTTCACATGCGCCCCTTCCGGCAAACCGGCGCGAAGTCCTTCCCACTCGCCTTCTTTGCGCTTCATAAACACGCCCTTGCCCATCGGTGCGGCGACAAGCACATCGTCGCTAACTATTTTTATCGATGAAAAATGGAAAAGAAAATCGTGCGGCTCTTCATTATGTGAACGCTCGACCACCCAATCAACTCCTTTTATTTCAAAAGCAGACGGCGCTTTCCTTGTCATGTATCCAAAAAATTGAACCAAGCATATAATCATTTTAAATGATAATGATTCTCACTGTCAAATAAAAAAAGAGATAACCTCCCGGCTACCTCAAAATTACCTCAAAACTTGTACCTCAACGCTCGGATCCGGGCAGACATCCTCAAAGAGCTCGCTTGCTGGAGCCGGCGCATCATTAGCCGCTTCACCGACAGCGGCAGCGTGCAAAAAAACTGCAAAAGTACATCCTTTTGCCCACAGCCGGCCCTTGGCTCGACAAGTTCCTGCAAATGTGCAGGTTTTTCCGCTAAAACTCAAGGTACGCGCCACCGTGGCCGGAAATTCCTGCACAATCGCAGGCTTTTCGCCAAAATAACCCATTTCGAAGGAAAAACCTGCACTTTCGCAGTTTTTTTCCCTGCCACGGTGCTCTCTGCCCATTTTGTTCAATTCCGCGACCTCACGAGGAGAGATGCACACCCAGAAAAAGCGGCTGTCCCTCAAATTAGGGCCTCACTGTTTTAGCCCTGGCCGCCCAGCCCCGCGCCGGAATTTCGCTACCTCAGGCCGTCATCCCCGCCGCCGGTTCAAAATCAATCCAGCACCTCGCTGTCAAACACCTGCTCGCGCTGCAAATACGCCCGCAGCGGCATGTGCGCCGCCCCTGTCCAAAAGGACGAGTCGCCAACGAGCTCCGCCGCGTCGTCGCGGGCCTGCTCCATGATCTCGAAGTCGACCATCATGTCGGCGATGCGAAAATCCGGCAGCCCGCTCTGCTTCGTGCCGAAAAAATCGCCCGGCCCGCGCAGCTCAAGGTCGCGCCGGGCAATCTCGAAGCCGTCGGACGTGTCCGTCATCGCCTTCATGCGCTCCTTGCCGACCTCCGTCTTCGGATCGGCGATGAGCACGCAGTAGGACTGGTGCTCGCCGCGGCCGACCCGCCCGCGCAGCTGGTGCAGCTGCGACAGGCCGAAGCGGTCGGCGTCGTAGACGACCATCAGCGTAGCGTTCGGCACGTCTACGCCAACCTCGATCACCGTGGTCGACACGAGCGTCTTCACGGTGCCTTCTTTAAATTCCTGCATGACCGCTTCCTTCTCCTGCGCGCTCATCCGGCCGTGCAGCAGGCCGATCCGCATGCGCGGAAAATGCTGCTGCAGCTGGATGTGGACGTCGATGGCGTTCTGCACGTCAAGCTTGTCCGACTCTTCGATGAGCGGACAAATGACGTACGCCTGCCGGCCTGCCGCGACCTCGCGGTCGATAAAACCGAGCACGCGCTCCAGCATGGCGTGCTGTACCGCGTACGTCTTGATCGGCTTGCGGCCCTTCGGCAGCTCGCGCAGCGTTGAGACGTCCATATCGCCGAACGCCGTGATGGCGAGAGTGCGCGGAATCGGCGTCGCCGTCATCGTCAGCACGTCGGGGTTCATGCCCTTGCGCCGCAAAATGCTGCGCTGGTTCACCCCGAAGCGGTGCTGCTCGTCCGTTACGACGAGCCCCAGTTGGCGGAAGTAGACGTCCTCCTGGATGAGGGCATGCGTGCCTACGAGCACGTCGATCATGCCCATCTGCAGCGAGGCCAGCAAGTCGCGCCGCTGGCGGTCGGTCGAGCTCCCGGTCAGCAGCGCGACCTGCAGCCCGTAGGGCTCGAACAGCTTGTCGAGCGAGCGCTTGTGCTGCTCGGCAAGAATTTCCGTCGGCACCATCAGCGCCCCCTGGTAGCCGGCCCCTGCCGTCGCGTACAGCGCGATCGCCGCGACGACGGTTTTGCCCGCGCCTACGTCGCCCTGCAGCAGGCGGTTCATGCAGTACGGCTCCTGCATATCGTGCAGGATCTCGCCCACGACCTTCTTCTGCGACTCCGTCAGCTGGAAGGGCAGAGCGCGCACGAAGGCGCGTACGGCAGGCAGGTCGACCTGCTGCCGGACCCCGTCCGCACGGCTGCGCGTGACCGCGCGGTAAGCTTGGAGCTTGAGCTGGAACAGGAACAGCTCCTCGTACACCATGCGCCGCCGCGCCTGCTTCCCTTCCTCCACGCCTCCCGGCGTGTGGATGACGGACAGCGCCTTGCCGCGCGACATAAACCCGTACCTGCCGATCAGCGACTGCGGCAGCATCTCCCCCACCATGGCGCTGTACTGCGTCAGCGCCTGCTGGACCGTTTTGCGCATCCATTTCTGCGTAATGGAGCCTGCAATCGAGTAGACCGGCTGAACGGTGCCGGTTTTGGAACCCGCTTGTCCGGGAAATTCCGAATCGGACACGCTCATCTGCCTGCGCTTGCCGTCCCACTTGCCGGTCAGGACAATGTCCTGCTGCGGCCGCAGGCGGTCCTTCAGGAAATGGCGGTTGAACCAAACCGCCGTCAGCATGAATTGGTCGACCATCACCTTGCACGACAGCCGCGACTTTCCGCCGTACCGCTGCAGCACCGGCTCGCCGATAATGGTGCCCTGCACCGTTATGCGGTCCCCGTCTTTCACACTGGATAGCTCGCGAACCGTATAATCCTCGTACCGGTACGGCACATATTCGAGCAAATCCATAACCGTAAAAATGCCCATGGAGTTCAGCTCAACCGCTTTTTGAGCGCCGACTCCATGGACTTCGCGGATTGATATCACATTCAAATCCATTTGCTACACCGTGCTGACGAAAGCAGCGATCGTCCCCGGACCGGCATGTGCGCCAATGGTAGGTCCGAGCGTAATAAATTCGCCCCCGGCGACCCTGAAGCGCTCCGTAATGGCTTCGTTCAGCTGCTCCGCCCCTTCCCTGTTGTTGGCATGCGCGATATACAGCCGGCGGATGCCACGCCCTGCCAAATCCGCATCCAGCAGATCCAGAATGCGGGCTATCGCTTTTTTGTGGCCGCGGACTTTATCTACGGCCGCAACCTCTCCTTCCGCATCGATCGAAAGAATCGGCTTGATGTTAAGCAGAGAACCGAACAAAGCCGAAGCTTTGCCGATTCTCCCGCCCTTATGCAAAAATTCCAGCGAATCCACCAAAAAATAAATATAAAAGTTCTCTCTCATCGTGCGGATCAGCTGTAAAATTTGCTCCACGCTTTGGCCGGCTTGCGCCGCCTCCGCGGCAGCGATGACAAGCGCCCCGGTTCCGTAGGAAGCCGATCGCGAATCGACAACGTGCACCTTGAATCCGGTTTCCTCCTCCAGCATCGCGCTTGCGATCATAGCCGACTGGTACGTGCCGCTGAGCGCGGACGACAGATTTATGGAGATGACCTCCGTGTCCGGTTCTCCGCTCAGCTTTCGGTAAACGGACAAAAACTGTTCCGTAGACGGCTGCGACGTTTTGGGAAAATGTCCGGACGTTCTCAATTTGTCGTAAAACTGTTCTGTATGAAGCGTCACCGTGTCCAAATACTCCTGGTCGCCGAAATTAATTTTGATCGGAACGAACTCGATGTTCAGCGCCTCCCGGACCGCCACGGGAATGTCCGCCGAGCTGTCCGTAACGATACGAATGTTGGTCAACAGAGTTCACCCCTTTTACACGAATCTATTCTACCGAGAAAATGTAGGCGTATAGCGGTTGCCCTCCCGGATGAAGCTCGATCTCCATTTCCGGATATTTCTCGCGGATGAAAGCTTCCAGTTCATCCGTGTTCTCGGACGTCGCATCTTCCCCGGATAAAATCGTAACAATTTCGCTGCCTTCCCCGACCATTTCCTGCAGCAGCTTTTTGCAGGCGTCCATCAGGCTCGGCTGCGAGCTGACAATGCGTCCGTCCTCAATGCCGATAAAATCACCCTGTTTGATCTCGATGCCGTCCATATTTGTATCGCGGACGGCGTAAGTGACTTGTCCCGACTTGATCCTTTTCAAAGCTTCCGTCATAGCTTCGGTATTGGCCGCCGCGTCCGCTTTGTCCTGGAAGGCGAGAATGGCCGCCAGCCCTTGCGGAATCGATTTCGTCGGAATGACGACAACCGTCTTGCGCTCGACCCACTCAGCCGCCTGCTGCGCCGCCAAAATGATATTGGAATTGTTCGGCAGCACAAAAATAGTGCCGGCATCAATCCGGTTTACCGCATTGACGATATCCTCCGTGCTCGGGTTCATCGTCTGACCGCCGGACAGCACGACGTCCACGCCTACGCTGGAGAAAATCTCGGTTATTCCGCCGCCAAGTGCGACGGCTACGAAACCGTAAGGCTTGCTTGGCGCTGCCGGTTCCGCTTCGCCGGGCAAACCGCTTGCGGAAGCCTCGCCGTTTTGTTCAAACCCTTCAATAATATGAGTATGCTGTTCGCGCATATTTTCTATTTTGATACGGCTTAAGGAGCCGTATTTCATCACCTGGTTCATGACTTCCCCTGGATATTCCGCATGAATATGCACCTTCACCAGCTCATCGTCGGCCACGACAAGCAGCGAATCTCCGAGCCGGCCGAGCTGCTCGCGAAACCGGGTTTCATCGAACACGAGCCCCTTGACTTTGCCCGGAGCAATCGTCAGCATGAATTCGGTGCAATAACCGAACTCGATGTCTTCGGTCGCCAGGCGGGCTTGCGCGGGAAGATGCGCATGCGCTTCTTTGGCCAAATTCAGAGAAGTCAGGGCCGAAACGGCGAGCATCGGTGAATCCAACGAAGCGTATTCATAGCTGGGCACGGCAAGATCTCCTCCGAGCGATGCCACAAAGCCTTCGTAGATGCATACAAGGCCTTGTCCGCCCGCATCCACGACCCCAACTTCTTTCAATACGGGCAGCTGCTCCGGCGTCTTGGCCAAAGCTTCCTTCGCCTTCTGCAGCACATCCTGCATCAGGCTGAGCATGTCGCCGCCCCGTCTGTGCTGGATAGCCTGCTTGGCGGCTTCCTTGGATACCGTCAAAATGGTCCCTTCCACAGGCTTGACAACAGCTTTATAAGCGGTCTCCACGCCCTGCTGCAGCGCAGCCGCAAATTGCTCGGGATTTACCGTCTCCATGTCATGGACATGTTTGGCAAAGCCGCGGAACAACTGGGACAAAATGACGCCGGAGTTTCCCCTGGCCCCCATCATCAATCCTTTGGACAACGCATCGGCCGCTTTACCAATATGGGAAGATGGCTTCTTCTTCAGCTCCTCGCTACCGGCGGCGATCGTCATATTCATGTTGGTGCCTGTATCTCCGTCGGGAACGGGGAACACGTTCAATCCGTTAACCTTGTCGATATTTTGACGCAGGTTATCCGCTCCCGCTAAGATCATGGCAGTGAAGTCATTTCCATTTATTGAGATAAAGCGCTTACTCAAAGCGATTCTCCTTCCCGGTTATGGGGGTTTATTTGGCCACTCGGACGCCTTGCACAAAAATATTCACATCGTCAACGTCCAGACCGACGACATCATTCAGCACGTATTTCACTTTCGTTTGGACGTTGCCGGCCACTACGGATATTTTGGTGCCGTAGCTGACAATGATATAAAGGTCGATCTCAAGGCGTCCGTTTTCCCGGCGCACTTCGACGCCGCGGCTCAAATTATCGCGGCCCAGCAGTTCGGCAATGCCGTCTTTCAGCTGCTTTCTCGTCGCCATGCCGACAAGTCCGTAGCAATCCAAAGCCGCGGAGCCTGCCAGTATGGATATAACTTCGTCCGTAACCGTTACTTTTCCGAATTCGGTAGAGAGTTCGATAGACATTTGTAAACAACTCCTTAAGGTTTTCACTTTAGAAAACCGGGTTCATCGGCATTCCTTATGTATGAGATTATGGGCTAATCTTCATTGTACTATAACAAAGACAATAAATAAACGTCAAAAATAAAGGTAATTCGTTGACTAGGTTTGATGGGCTATGCTATTATATTTAAGTGTGTTTTCGCTGGCTATAAGATGTAAGTTAAAAAGCCAAGTCTAAATTTGAGGAAAGCTGTCATGTCAAGCTTAGGCTTGCCACCCAGGCTGCTTTGTATACTGCCGAAGGAGGTGTCAAACATGTCCCGCAAATGCTTTATTACAGGTAAAGGACCAGGCACTGGAAATCATGTGTCCCACGCTAACAATAAAAACAAGCGTACTTGGGGCGTTAACGTTCAAAAGGTTCGCATCCTCGTTAACGGTAAACCTAAACGTGTCTACGTAAGCGCTCGTGCGCTGAAGTCCGGAAAAGTGACTCGCGTTTAAATAGCGGCATGATAGACAAAAAGCACCTTACAGGTGCTTTTTTTGCTTTTTCTGGGTTAAGTATGTCCGCGCTTAGTTTTTGCTGAACGTATTAAGTAAAGCCTTCACGAAACCACCCAAAAATTTCGGTAGCTTGATTGTGTAGAACTTCATACTCTACCCCTCCTTCACAGGTTGCATGACTGCTCCTCGCATCGTCACAACAGTATACGCCCGGACCTTAAAAACGTGCCTTGTTTTATAGGTACCCAAGTAAATTAAAATTATTGCTCCCGTAAGATTCGCCTCCAGAAAGCAAAAAAAGCTACAAGAGCGTTTCACTCTTGTAACTATATGTATGCGGATTTTATCCGGTTATGCCGTTCATGTGGGTATAAAGTACAAATGCAAAGCTAAATATGAAGTAGAGAATGACCGACAGTACAATAAACCAGATTCGAAGTCCCTTTTGCTCAAAGCGGCGGAAAAAGCGGATGCCCGCATAAAGCGCTCCGAGCGAGAATATGAATTTGGACATGTCGTGTATGTTCGTATATAGCGTAAGCAATACCCCGCACAGTATACTGTAGATGAACAGCCAGAAGATTTTCATCGTCTCCCGCTTCCTTTCTACCCGCGAATTCTCCGTATCGCATCCGCGCGGTTTGGCTGGCCGAATACGGCGTTGCCGGCTACTAGCACATCCGCGCCCGCTTCGACCACTTGCCGCGCAGTCGCTTCGTTGATGCCCCCGTCTACTTCGATATGCAGCCCGTGAAGCCCTTTTGCATGCGCTTGTTCCCGCAAAGCGCGGATTTTGCCGAGCATGCCCGGAATAAACGCTTGCCCGCCGAAGCCCGGGTTCACCGTCATAATAAGAACGAGATCAAGCCGCTCGTCCAATACGTGTTCGATCATGGAAATCGGCGTCGCCGGATTCAACACGACACCCGCCCGAACGCCGCTCTCTTTAATGAGATGCAGCGTCCGGTGCAAATGCGTGCAAGCCTCCACATGAACGGAGATCAAATCGCTGCCCGCTTTCACAAAATCGGGAATATAGCGGTCCGGCTCTTCAATCATCAAATGCACATCGAGCGGAAGCTTCGTCATTGGACGAATCGAATCGACCACAAGCGGCCCGATCGTAATGTTCGGCACAAAATGCCCGTCCATCACGTCTACATGAATCCAGTCTGCTCCGCCGAGTTCGGCCTCTTTAATCTCTTCCCCAAGCTTGGCAAAATTTGCCGATAAAATCGAAGGCGCTACATACACCATCAGGTTAATACCTCCTCTTGCGATCTTTCATTTCAGCCAAAAACAATAAATAGTGGTCGTAACGCGATGCCGCAATCGTCCCCTCGGCGACAGCCTCCCGCACTTTGCAGTTCGGCTCGTGAAGATGCAGGCAGCCGCGGAACTTGCAGCCTTCCGCATGCGCTGCAAACTCCTTGAAGCAGCCGCCGAGCTGCTCGGCTTCCAGCTCCATGAAGTCAAGCTGGCTGAACCCGGGTGTATCCGCCACGTACCCGCCCGCATCCAGCGGAAGCAGCTCGACGTGGCGGGTCGTATGCTTACCCCGGCCCAGCCGCTGGCTGATCGCGTTCGTCTCCAGTTCGGCGCCGCTGATCAGCTCATTGAGCAAAGAAGATTTGCCGACGCCCGACTGCCCGGCAAACACGCTGATCCGGTTTTGCAAATGGCGCTGAACGTCTTCCACGCCTTCATGTCGCCTGGAGCTTGTCGTCACGATCGGATAGCCGATTTGCTCGTAGAGCTCGCGCATCCGCGCAAACTCCGCCACCGTCAGCGTCCCTTCCCCTTCCGAACCGCTTGCTTCCAGCAGGTCGTATTTCGTAAAGCACAGAAGCACATCCAGCCCGGTGCTCTCGATATGAACGAGAAACTTGTCAAGCAGCTGCAGATTGAGCACAGGCTCCGTGACGGCGAATACAAGCACGACCAGGTCGACGTTTGCAATCGGCGGTCTGATCAGCTCCGACGAGCGGGGAAGCACTTCGGTTACCGTGCCTTCCCCGTTCTCCGTCAGCTCGTATTTCACCTGATCCCCGACGAGCGGGGAAATATTTTTTTTCTTGAACACGCCTCTTGCACGGCAGGTTACGCAATCCGCCTCGCGGATGTTCGCCCCTTCGGGCAGGACGTAGTAATAACCGCTTAATGCCTTAACGATGGATCCTTGTGGCATTAATTCGCGCCTCCAGTTCCGGGTTTGGCCGAAGCGCCGCCCGGCTGCCCTTGGCCGGTATTCCCGCTGCCGCTGGCCGGAACAGCGGGACCGGTGCTTTGCTGTTTCGGCGATGCGCTGGGAGCTGCCGGGGCCGACGGGCTGGGCGTAGCGTTCTTGCCATTTTTTTGATCCAAATAATCCTGATACGTCCGGGTAATCGAATTCACCAGATTGTCGCCTTCTTTGATCAAAATAACGGCTTTCTTTTCGGGCGATACGATGACTTTGACATCGATATTTTGCGGTTTGCTCACTTTTTCCGTCATGTATTCGAAGTTGTCGTACTGCGCGTCGCTCACGACGATCTTGAACACCGTATCCTTGCCTTCCTCCGTAGGTTTGACCGGGATGCTGACGTTGAGCTGGCCGGCGTCTTCGGGCAGTCCGTCGCTGACGACGAGGTTGATCTCGGCACCTGCCGCTACATCCACATTTTTATCGTAAGGAAACTGCCTGGTGACTTTGCCCTTCGGATATTTGTAGCTTTTCTCCCGGGTAACGCCGTTTGCCGCCAGTTTCAAATTAAGCTTGGCGATCTGATCCTTGGCGTCCTTCTCCGTCATGCCGACGAGATCGGGCATTTTGAACGTTTCCTTCGCTCTGGTGACCGTAAGCGTAATCGCTGCTTTGTCGAGCTCGAACTCCTCGCCGGGCGCCGGGGTTTGCTGCTGAATCATGTCCGGCTTATCGTCGATGGCTCCCGGCTTGACCGTGATTTGATCGTCTCTAATGCCGAGCGACTGGAGCTTGAGCTTGGCGTCCGTCAAAGACTGGCCGACGTAATTGTCCATCTTTATTTTGGCGATGCCCTCGCTCACGTACAGCGTGACTTTGGTTCCGACGTTCAGCTTCAGGCCGGACGGGTCCTGGCGCAGGACGAGGTCTTTGTCTTCCTTGCTTTTTTCGTAGATGACCGTTGAGCCAAGCTTCACCGCTGTCAATTCGGCCTGCGCCTGAACAAGCGGCTTATGCGCGACATTCGGCACTTCCACGGTTTCGACCGTGAACATGCCTTTTACATACCCGACCAAATACCACATCGCGCCCAGCACGATAAGCAGGATGACGATCCAGACCACCGGCTTGACCCAGCCCTTTTTCTTCACCGGAGCGGATTCCTCCCGCCAGCCGGGCTTGTCAAACTCTTCGTCCTTGAACTCGCCGATCTGGTTCGGGCGAATAGCCGGCATGACCAGCGTACGCTCCTCGTCCATCCCGTCGGCATCCCAAAAAGTAACCTTGGCCTCGTTGCGGCGGTCCAAATTCAGGCACGAATCGAGATCTTCCATCATCTGCTTTGCGGATTGATAGCGCTCCTCGGGCTTTTTGCGCATCGCTTTTAAAATAATGTTCTCCACGCTTTGCGGGATGAGCGGATTCACCTTGCGCGGTTCCTCCACATCCTCCTGCAAATGCTTGAGCGCGACGCTGATCGGGCTTTCCCCGAGAAAAGGCAGCCTGGCCGTCAGCATCTGGTACATGACGATGCCGAGCGAGTACAAATCCGATTTTTCTCCCGTATTCGTTCCTTTAGCGTGCTCCGGCGAAAAATAGTGTACCGATCCAACGACCGAGCCCGTCTGCGTGATCGTCGAAGACGTCGCAGCCCGGGCGATGCCGAAATCAGTCACTTTGATCCGGCCGTTTCTGCCGATCAAAATATTATGAGGCTTAATATCGCGGTGAATGATCTCATTGTGGTGGGCATGATCCAGCGCATCGGCGATTTGGCTGGCGTAATGAACAGCCTCCTCCACCTGCAGGGGCGCTTTTTCCTTGATCAAGTCGTTCAAGGTCGTGCCCTCGATATATTCCATGACGATATAATGAATTTCGCCTTCCTGCCCGACATCGTAAATACTGACGACATTGGGATGAGAAAGGGAAGCGGCCGCTTGGGCCTCTCTGCGAAAGCGCCGTATGAACTCCTCGTCGTGAACGTACTGCTGGCGCAGCACTTTAACGGCCACTTTGCGATTCAGCAGCAGATCCTGCCCTTTATATACCAAAGCCATGCCGCCGCCGCCGATTCTCTCCAAAATTTCATAGCGGCCTCCAAGCTTTTTACCGATCAATTCTCATCCCCCCTTTTCTTCCTCGGAAATTTGTTCGTGAGCGATCAGAACGACCGTCACATTGTCGTCCCCGCCCGCATCCAGCGCGCTTTGGATCAACTCGTCGGCGGCTTCTTCGAGATCGGAGTGGGTCCTGACCGTTTGTTTGATCGCTTCGGCTTCCACCAATCCGCTCAGTCCGTCGGAACAAATGAGAATAATATCCCCCGGTTTCCAGGAAAACTCGTACAGGTCGACGTCTACTCCCGGCTCCGTACCGAGCGCGCGCGTTACGACATTGCGTCTCGGATGATGAACCGCTTCCTCCAGCGTAATTTGTCCGTGCTTGACCAGTTCATTGACGAGCGAATGATCTTCCGTCAGTTGGGTAATCGAGTCGTGATCGATTTTGTAAGCCCGGCTGTCGCCGATATGTCCGATTAGCAGCAGCTCCTGGGACGCGATCACGGTGACGACCGTCGTGCCCATGCCGTTGTAGTTTTCTTTTTGCGAGGCAAATTCGAATATCGTCTCATTCGCCGTTTCAATCGCTTGACGGAGCGCCTGCTTGCACTCGTCGACCGGCATTCCCCAATGAATCGTCTGCAGCTTCGCCTGAACGATTTCGATGGCCATTTGGCTGGCAACGTCGCCGGCCTGATGCCCTCCCATGCCGTCGGCAACGATCGCCAGAGACAACCCGTTCAGCCCGTCCTGTATGGCGGCGCGGTCCTCGTTCACGATGCGAACCTTGCCGATATCCGTACGGCTTACCATCTTCATCCCGATCTCACCTCATTACTTGCGCTCCATATGCTTGGCCCGAAGCTGCCCGCAGGCCGCAGCGATGTCGCTGCCCTGCTCGCGGCGTATGGTCGCATTGATTTTGCTCTTCTCGAGAATACGCTGGAACGTGAAAATATCGTCCCGGGGAGTCCGTTTGAAATCCCGCTCCGCAACGAAGTTGACGGGAATCAGATTCACATGGCTGAGCGGCATTTCTTTCAGCACGGCGGCCAGTTCCTCGGCATGCTCCGGCTGGTCGTTCACCTCTCCCATCAGCGCATATTCAAACGTGATTCTGCGGCCCGTTTTGGCAATGTAATATTTGCAAGCTTCAATTAAGTCGGCGAACGGAAATCTCCGGTTCACCGGCATCAGCTTGGAACGCAGCTTGTCGTTGGGGGCATGAATCGAAATCGCCAGATTCACCTGCAGGTTCTCGTCGGCGAATTTGTAAATGTTCGGCACGATGCCGCTCGTCGAGACGGTAATGTGCCGCTGCCCGATGTTCAGCCCTTTCGGATGAATCATGTTGCGTAAAAAATTCATCGTCGCCTCATAGTTCTCAAACGGTTCGCCGATTCCCATAATGACGATCGAACTGATGCGCTCCTCTGTTGCGTCCAGCATTTTTTGCGCCTTGACGACCTGCGCCACAATCTCGCCCGGTTTCAAATCCCGCTTCAAACCGCCCAGCGTCGAGGCGCAAAACGTACAGCCTACGCGGCATCCAACCTGCGTCGTGACGCAAATGCTGTTGCCGTAGTTATGCTTCATGACGACCGTCTCGATCGCGTTTTTATCCTCCAGCTCGAACAGGAACTTGACCGTACCGTCCTGCGACTCATATTTGGCGATTTCCGTCAGTGTGACGAACTCGAACTGATCTTTCAGCTTATCGCGGAGCGCCTTCGGCAAATTCGTCATTTCATCGAAGCTGAGCACGCGTTTCACATAGAGCCAGTCAAAAATTTGCCCGGCACGGAACGAGGATTCGCCGTGTTCTTTTACCCAGCTTTGCCACTCATCCCAATTTAAATCATACACAAATGGTTTCATTGTCCTCACAACCTGCTATTTAATTGAATATCCTATCTATTTTAACACAAACATGCTGCGAACACACATCCCCATGCCGGAAGCGGGGCTATCCGCGCTTGTGCAGTCTTGCGATAAAAAATCCGTCGGAATGATACTGCTGCGGATAAATTTGCGCCATTCCCGCCGCCAGCGCGGAAGGCTCCAATGCCGCAAAAGCGCGCTCGGGAAAAGGCGCCGTCGAGAAATCGCCGTGCTCCGCCAAAAACCGGGCAATCCTGTCTTCGTTTTCCGACTTTTCAATCGTGCATGTGCTGTATACCAAAATGCCTCCAGGCTTCAGCAAACGATGGACTTTGTTCAAAATCGCGCCCTGCAGCGCGCAGATGTCGGCGATTTCGGACTCCTGCTTGGCCCACTTTAGGTCGGGCTTGCGGCGGATGACGCCAAAGCCGGAGCAAGGAGCGTCGAGCAAAATGCGGTCGAACGACTCGGCCGGAAAATGGTCCGCCAGCTCCAGAGCGTCCATCACCAGCGTCTTGATGGACGACAGTCCGAGCCGCTGCGCCTGATCCTCGATCAGCTTGCGCTTATGCTCGTGCAAATCGCACGCCCAGATCTCGCCCCGGTCGCGCATGATTTCCGCGATGTGCGCGGTCTTGCCCCCGGGCGCTGCGCAGCAGTCCAGCACGCGCATGCCCGGCTGCGGGTCCAAAGCTTCGGCGACGAGCATCGAGCTCTCGTCCTGGATCGAGAAGTCCCCCCTCGCGAAGCGGGGGTCCAAAGCCATGTTGCCCGCCGCGTGCACGAGAATGCCGGCGGGGGCGAGCGGCGACGCTTCCGCGCGGATGCCGCTCTCCTGCAGCTCACGCAGCAGCTGCTCACGTCCGGCATGCATCGCGTTCGCGCGGATGCTGACGTGCGGCGGCTCATTGTTCGCCGCACAGACCGCTTCCGTCAGCTCGGGGCCGAGCTGGCGGATCCATCTGCGCACGAGCCATTCCGGATGGGAATGTTCGAGCGCTATGCGCTTCGCGTCGCCGAGCCCGGCCGGCAGCGCAAGCTGCTCTTTGCTGCGGAGGACGCTCCGCAGCACGCCGTTGACCATCCCCGAGATGCCTGAATGGCCCCGGCGCTTCGCGATATTGACCGCTTCGCTGACGGCCGCGTGATCGGGAATGCGGTCCAAATACCGCAGCTGATAAAAACTGAGCCGCAGTAAGCATCTTACCCACGGCTCCAGCTTCCCGAGCCCTTTGCTGACAAAGCGCTCCAGGAAAAAATCGATTGTATTTTGCCGTCCGATCGTCCCGTACACAAGCTCTGTCGCCAGCGCCGCGTCCGCACGCTCCAAATGATGCTTCTGCAGCGTCTGATTGAGCAGAAGGTTGCTGTAGGACCGATCTTCTTCGACTCTCGTCAGCACGTCCAGCGCCGCATCGCGGGCGGAATGCCGAACAGCGCTGCTTGAGGCAGCGCTTTGGTTCCGGTGCTTTGAAGTTGACCCTTTGGATGAAACCCGTCCGGAAGAGCCCGACTGCTTGCCGGCAGCCGGCCCGTCCTGCGGGCGGTTATGTTTATCTGTAGACAAATTGGTTACCTCTTTTTGTATATGATACAGTTCCGATGCGAACCGGACTGCGCCGTGTCCGGGCGGATCAACCGCCAAAGACGGTGCCGTCCGCGAGTTTGACGCCCCGGATGAACTGCGCGACATCCATCGGTTTTTTCCCCGACGGCTGAATTTCCGTCAGCCACAACGTGCCGCTGCCGGTCATCACTTCAAGACCGAGCTCGCTGCTTTGCAGCACAGTGCCCGGCCGAGGTGCAGCGCCGCCGACTAACACGGAGCTGCGGCTTGCCGGTACCGGGCCGGTCCCATTCGGATTGGCGCAAGCCCATACTTTCAAGACTTCCCCGTTCCACAGCGTATAAGCGCCCGGGAACGGATTCAGCCCGCGAATCTGGTTGAAAATGTCCGCTGCGGAGCGCGACCAGTCGATCAGCTCGTCCTCCCTGCGGATGTTCGGCGAGTAAACGGCATCCGCCTCGTTTTGCGGAACCGCTTCGATGCGACCTGCCAGCAAATCCGGCAGCGTGCGCTTCAGCAGTTCGGCTCCGGCCGCACTCAGCTTCTCGAACATCGTTCCCGTCGTGTCGGTACCCTCGATCGGCACCTCCACTTTGCTGATCATATCGCCCGTGTCGAGACCTTCGGCCATATACATGATCGTGACGCCGGTCACCCGCTCGCCCCGCAGGATCGCATGATGAATCGGCGCTCCGCCACGGTATTTGGGCAGCAGCGAAGCATGGATGTTGATGCACCCGTGCTTCGGCAGCTGCAAAACGGATTTCGGCAAAATTTGCCCGTATGCCGCCGTCACGATCAAGTCCGGCGCCAATTGGCGCAGCGCCTCCACCGAATCGGCCTGGCGCAGCTTTTCAGGTTGAAGCACCGGAATGCCGCGCTTTTCCGCCTCCACCTTCACGGGCGGCGGTGTCAGCACGCGCTTGCGCCCTTTCGGACGGTCAGGCTGCGTCACGACCGCCGTCACGCCGTAGCCTTCGTCCAGCAGCGCTTGCAGGGACGTCACGGCAAAGTCGGGCGTACCCATGAAAATGATGTTCACTTGGAATCTTCCTCTTCTTCGCTCGTATACGTTTTGATCGCGAGATCGGTAAACAGCACGCCGTTCAAATGGTCGATTTCATGCATAATGCAGCGCGCCAGCAGCTCGGTGCCTTCCACGACGATTTCGTTGCCGTTGCGATCCTGGCCCTTCGCCTTAACGTTCAAAGGCCGGCTTACATCGCCGCGCAGGCCGGGTATGCTGAGGCAGCCTTCGGGACCGGTTTGCTCGCCGCTCGAATCGATGACCTCGGGATTGACCATCTCGATCAATCCGCCGTGCTCTTCGCCGCAGTCCATTACGATAACGCGTTTCAAAATGCCGATTTGCGGCGCAGCCAGGCCGACGCCTTCCGCTTCGTACATCGTATCGGCCATATCGTCGAGCAATTTATGCAGATTGGAATTGAATTTCGTAACGGTAACGGCTTTCTCCCGCAGTACCGGATCCGGATCTTTTACAATAATTTTAATAGCCATTAAGTCCACCCACCTCTGAAGTCTTCGATCTCATTACATCAAATATTGCGGATCCACGTCGACGCTGATCTGCAGCTTTTCCTTCGCGGACCGCTCCTCAAACCAGGCGACCGCCCGGCCTACCAGCTCGGAAGCCTGAGCGTCCCCCCGATATTTTACCACGCATTGGAACCGATATCTATCCTTGATTCGGGAAATAGGCGAGGCGACAGGCCCTAACACGTCCATGGCAAAAGGTTCCCCGTCTGCTGCCGCCGCTGCCGTAAACAAATCCGCGGGCTGCACGGAGTGCTCCGCTACAAGCTCTTTCAGGCGCGTGACAAAAGCTTCGGCCGACTTCACCAGCAGCGGCAGCTCCTCATGGGAAAACGTGACCAGAATAAGCCGTTGGAACGGCGGATAGCCCAAATTCGCGCGGATGTCCAGCTCATGGCCGGCAAATCCGGCAAAATCGTGCCTGCTCGCGCACTGCACGCTGTAATGCTCCGGTGTATACGTTTGGACAAACACTTCGCCCAGCTTTTCGTGCCTTCCGGCCCGTCCGGCCACCTGCGTCAGCAGTTGAAACGTCCGTTCCGCCGAGCGGAAATCAGGCAAATTCAGCACCGTATCCGCCGCAATGACGCCGACCAGCGTCACGTCGGGAAAATCAAGCCCTTTCGCCACCATCTGCGTGCCGAGCAGCACATCGGCCTGCTTCTCGCCGAACATGGTCAGCCACTTTTCGTGCGAACCTTTTTCCGTCGTCGTGTCCACGTCCATCCGGATCACCCGGATGCCGGGAAACAGCTTTCCGAGCTCCTCTTCGACGCGCTGCGTGCCTGTGCCGAAATGCCGGATGTGCTCCGAATTGCAGCTCGGACACTGCGAAACTTCCCGCTCCGCATAGCCGCAGTAATGACAGCGCAGCATGCGGGAGCTTTGATGATACGTTAGCGATATATCGCAGTGCGGGCACGTCGAGACGAAACCGCAGGTGCGGCACATCACAAACGTTGCGTACCCCCGGCGGTTCAACAGCAAAACCGTCTGTTCTTTCTTGTGTAACCGTTCTTCTATCGCTTTATACAACGATTTGCTGAACATGGAGCGATTTCCGCCCTTCAGTTCCTCGCGCATGTCAACGATATGCACTTTGGGCATCGGCCTGCCAGCGACTCGTTCCTGCATCAGAAGCAGCTTGTAAGCAGACTTCTCCTCGGCCTCGCGGGAGCCTCTCGTTCTTTGAACGCTTTCCAGCGACGGCGTAGCCGAACCGAGGACGACGGCCGCCTGATGCTGCAGCGCTCTCTGCACGGCAATTTCCCGGGCATGATACCGCGGGCTCTCTTCCTGCTTGTACGAAGATTCGTGTTCCTCATCTATAATAATAAGTCCGATACGGGTAAAAGGAGCGAAAATCGCCGAGCGCGCCCCGATCACCACTTTGACCTGCTTGCGCGTAATTTTGCGCCATTCGTCGTAGCGCTCTCCATCCGACAAGCGGCTGTGCAGAACGGCCACCAGATCGCCGAACCGGCCCTTGAAACGCTCTACCATTTGCGGGGTCAGCGAAATCTCGGGAACGAGCACGATCGCTTCGCGGCCCTGATCGAGGCATTCCTGAATGGACTGCAAATAAACTTCCGTCTTTCCGCTGCCGGTGACGCCTTGCAGCAGGAACACTTCATGCCTGCTATCCGCGACGCTGCTCCGGATTTCGGCAAAAACGCGGCTCTGCTCCGCGGTCAGCGGGAGCGGCTTCGTCCGCGCAAAATGGCGGCCCGCATACGGGTCCCGCAGCACTTCCACTTCCCGAAGCTCAAAAAGCCCTTTGTCGGCCAAGCTTTTTACCGTTCCGGCGCCGACCTGCAGCGTCTCCATCAGCACCGCAAGCCGAACCGGATCCGGGTGATCGATCAAAAAGCGCAGCACTTCTTTTTGCTTGCCCGCCCTTGCCGGCAGCCCGGTTAAAGCGGCTTCCATACCGGATACGTCAGCCGGAGGAAAAACCGTCAGCGCTTTTTTCGCGGACATGCGGTCTTTGACGATTTGTACCTCCGACAGCACGCCGGCGGCCAGCAGCTGCTTGACAAGCAAACCGTCGTTCGGAAAACGCTCCATCAGCGATTCCATCGCAACGGTTTCCTTGGATTTGACAAAATGAACGATTTCCTGCAAATCCGGCAAGTCCAGCAGCATCTGCTCCGCCGCTTTCTCCCCGAGCCGAATTCCGCGTTCATATTTCGCTTTTAAAGCGCCGGGCAGCATCGCCTGCAGCGCCGTAATCTCGTGGCACAAGTACGTGCGGCTGATCCATCTGCCAAGTCCGACAAGCTCTTCCGTCAACGGCGGGACGACATCCAGCACGGTCTGAATCGGCTTCAGCCGCTTCGCTTCCAGCTTGGTTTCCTCCTGCATCTCGACGACGAATCCTTGCAGCACCCGCGGTCCGAACGGCACGCCGACCCGGCTTCCTACTTCCACCCATTTGCGCAATGGTTCCGGCACTTCATAGTCGAATGTCCGGTTCGTCTGCTTGGCCGGAACATCAACGATGACTTTTGCGTACATCCAAACTCCCCTTTACGGCCTCGGGCTGTCAGGCGCTTGCGGCAGACGGGCCGCCGCAAGCTCCAGCAGCCTGCGCGCAACCTCAGCCTTGCTAAGCAGCGGCAGTGCCTCGACGAGCCCGTTCCGGTCAAATATACGCACCACATTGGTATCGGAGCCAAATCCCGCCCCGTCCTGCGAAACGTCGTTGCCGACGATCAGGTCGCAGTTTTTGCGGATCAGCTTGTCCATCGCATGCTCGTCCAGACGCTCTGTTTCCGCAGCAAAGCCGACCACGACCTGACCTCGCTTAAGCTCGCCGATCTCCTGCAAAATGTCGGGATTTTTGACCATTTCCAACGTGAACGTATCCGCTTTTTTCTTGATCTTCTGCGCGGCAACCTCGGCCGGACGGTAATCGGCGACGGCCGCCGCCTTAATCACGAGCTCCTGCCGGTCCAAACGCGACATCACCGCTTCCCTCATATCCAGCGCGGATTGAGTCCGGATCGCCGTCACGCCTTGCGGCTCCGGCAGTGCGGTCGGACCTGTGACAAGCGTCACAACCGCTCCCATACGCGCCGCTTCCTCGGCGATGGCGTACCCCATTTTGCCTGACGAATCATTCGTAATGTAGCGCACAGGATCGATGCGTTCCACCGTGCCTCCCGCGGTGACCAGCACATGCTTTCCTTGCAGCAGGCCTCTGCCGGCAAAATGCCGTTCAACCGCGGCGACAATTTCCTCCGGCTCCGCGAGCCGCCCTTTGCCGACGTAGCCGCAGGCCAGCTGCCCTTCTCCCGGCTCGATGAAGCGTACGCCGCGGCGGCGCAGCGTATCCATATTGTGCTGTACCGCAGCATTGGCGTACATGTGCACATTCATCGCCGGCGCCACCCAGATCGGGGCCATGGTCGCCAGCAGCGTCGTGCTCAGCATATCGTCCCCAAGGCCAAGCGCCAGCTTGCCGATCATGTTCGCCGTAGCGGGGGCGATCAGAAACAGGTCCGCGCTGTCCGCCAAATCGATGTGCGAAACGACGGACGCGTCCTTCTCGTCAAACGTATCGGCAAACACATGATGCCGCGACAGCGTCTGGAACGTAAGCGGCGCTACGAAACGGGTTGCGGATTCCGTCATAATGACGCGCACTTTGGCGCCCGCCTGCGTCAGTTTGCTCGTTAAAGCAGCGGCTTTGTAAGCGGCGATCCCCCCGCATACCCCCAGCACGATTGTTTTACCCTGCAGCACGCTCATGGAGCATCCTCCTTCGGTGAGAAAAAAATAACAACCGCGAGGGTTGTCGGATGAAGCATTATTTCACGATTTCTTTGGTCTGGATTTTCTCGTAAGAGATGTAATCCCCGTACAATTCTTCCAAAGCAAGCCCGACATTTTTGTGAGATTTTTGCGATCTCAAATCGGTTTTTGCGCCGTCGCGCAGCAATCTGGCTCTTTTGGCCGCTGCCACAACCAGCGAATATTTGCTGTCCACTTTATCAAGAAGCTTATCGATTGAAGGATATAACATATGCTAATTCACCTCGCCGATCCATTGAATGATTTTCGGAAACATCCGGTCCTTTTTGCAATGTTCCGCCAAAAGAATCGATTGAATCTTGGAGCATGCCGTTTCCACGCGGTCGTTGACGATGGCATAGTCATAATGCTCCATCAAACGAATTTCATCCACGGCGACGGACATCCGGTTGCGAATGACTTCATCGGTCTCCGTGCCGCGCGTGACGATGCGGTTTTGCAGCTCATCCAGCGACGGCGGAAGCAAGAAAATAAACACGCCCTCGGGAAACTTCTGCTTGACCTGCAGCGCGCCCTGGACTTCAATCTCCAGAATGACGTCCTGGCCCGAACGCAGCGTATCCTCCACGAAACGTCTTGGAGTTCCGTAAAAGTTGCCTACGTATTCGGCCCATTCCAGCACTTCGTCTGTATCTATAAGCTGCTGGAATTGTTCCCTCGTCTTGAAAAAATAATTCACGCCCTCGACCTCTCCCTGACGGGGAGCCCGGGTCGTTGCGGAAACCGAATATACAATTTCCGGCGACAGCTTGCGCAGCGAAGCGCAAACCGTCCCTTTGCCGACGCCGGAAGGGCCGGACAACACGATCAAAATACCTCTCTCGCGTTCGAGCGTATTCGTATTACTCGTCATGATCATCGTCCTTGTTGGAAAGTCGATGCGCTACCGTTTCAGGTTGTACCGCCGACAAGATGACATGGTCGCTGTCGGTGATAATAACGGCACGGGTTCTTCGGCCATATGTGGCGTCAATCAGCATGTGGCGGTCGCGCGCCTCCTGAATGATCCTCTTGATCGGCGCCGACTCGGGGCTGACGATCGAGATGATACGGTTCGCTGATACGATGTTCCCGAACCCGATATTGATTAATTTGATAGCCATTCAACTTCCTCCTCGCGAAGCGCATGAACGCTTCACTCGATATTCTGTGCTTGTTCCCGCATTTTTTCCAATTCGGCTTTCATCTCGATCACCCGGGCCGTCAGCTCGGAATGATTCGCCTTGGAACCGATCGTATTCACTTCGCGATTCATTTCCTGAATCAAAAAGTCGAGCTTGCGGCCTACCGGCTCCTCGGAACCCAGCAGTCCGTCAACCTGGACGAAATGACTTTGCAGCCTCGTCAGTTCTTCATCCACATTGGAACGGTCGGCAAACATGGCGATTTCCGTCGCCAGGCGCTGCTCGTCAACGTGCGGAAGATCTTGCATAAGCGATTGAATCCGGCCGCTTAGCCGGGCCGCGTAATCCTGCACGACCCGCGGAGCGAACGCCTGCAGCTCCGAGTGAAGCTTCCGCAGCTCGGACAGCCGCTCGCCAATGTCCCGCGCCAGCATCGCGCCTTCCTGCCGGCGCATGTCGGACAGCCGGGCTGCCGCCTCCTGTAAGCAGGTGCACAGCTCCTGTTCGAACGATTCGTCAGGCTCGGCGCGCTCTTCTTTCATCTGCACGAGATCGGGAAGCCGCAGCAAATCTTGCAGCGAAACCTGATCCGTGTAGCCGAAGCGCTGCTTCAATTGTTCGGCGGCCTGCAAATAAGCGTCCGCCAAAGCGAAATCCACAGTCACATGTTTCGTAAAAACAGTTTCTTTCTCTGCAGTTACAAAGACGTCAACCCGTCCCCGTTTGATCGTTTGCAGCACGGTTTTCTTAAGCGAATCTTCAAAGCAGACCCATTCTTTGGGCATCCGGATCGCTACTTCGCAGTACCGGTGGTTGACCGACTTGATATCGATAAACACCTTGTAGCCGGCAAAAGAGCGGTTCGCTTGTCCGAACCCGGTCATGCTGCAAATCATCCTGATCACATCCATTACCCTATTTTAATTCATTTTGAAAGTGGGTACAAGTGGAAATCACGGCGATTCGACTTTTCCCAAACATAGTTCGTCAGCTGGACGCTCATTTCGTAAAGGAGGAAAGGCGTCATGAGATAAATGCCGTTAAAATGCTGCATGGCCGCGTCAAGCAGTTCCTTGGCGATTTCGACGCCCATCGTTCTCCCTGCTTCGCCCTCCAGTCCGGACATCCGCGCACGCACGGATTCGGAAAGCTGGATGCCGGGCACTTCATTATGCAAATACTCCGCATTGCGCCCGCTCGCCAGCGGCATCACGCCGATGAAGATCGGAACCTGCAAATGCTTCGTAGCGTCATAAATTTGCTCAATCAGCTTGGCGTCGTAGACGGGCTGCGTCATAATGTAGTCCGCCCCCGCCTCTATTTTGCGCTCCAGCCGTTTGACCGCCTTGTCCAAATGCTTCACATTCGGATTGAATGCCGCGCCGATCACGAAATTCGCCTTTTTCTTCAGCGGCTTGCCGGAGAAGGCGATGCCTTCGTTGAGCTGCTTGATCATGCGGATGATCTCAAACGAAGTGAGATCGTACACCGAGCTGGACCCGGGCAGATCGCCGAATTTGGCGGGATCGCCGGTCACGGCCAGCACATGGTCGATGCCGAGCGCGTGCAGGCCCATGAGATGGGACTGCGTCCCGATCATGTTGCGGTCGCGGCACGCGATATGGATGAGCGGACGCGCGCCCAGCTTGTCCTGCACGAGATAGCCGAGCGCGAGGTTGCTCATGCGCGTCACGGCCAGCGAATTGTCGGCCATCGTAATGGCGTCGACGTGAGCCTCCTGCAGGGCCTTTGAGCCCTGCAGGAATTTATCGATGTCGAGATCCCGCGGGGGATCCAGCTCGACGATGACGGTTTTGCGCTGCCTGACGTTGTCCAGCAGCGTCGGCTTTGCCGCCGGCGGCGCAGCGGCCGGCTCTTGAACGCGCACGGCCGGAGCGTGCGCGTGGGCGGCGCCGGGCGCCGCCGGGACGTAGCCGCTGAGCGCCTTGGCGACAGCGGCGATATGCTCCGGCGTCGTGCCGCAGCAGCCGCCGATCAGGCGCGCGCCGAGATCGGCGAAGCGCAGCGCGCTCTCGGCGAAGTACTCGGGCGTCGCCGCAAACGAGTACTTCCCGTCGACGTAGTCGGGAAGCCCCGCGTTCGGGAACGCGGAGAACGGCACGCCGGCCAGCGGCGTCAGCTTCTCCATCGTGCGGAGAATGCCGTTCGGGCCGACGCGGCAGTTGAAGCCGATGCAATCGGCGCCGGCGTCGCGCAGCCGCTCGAACGCCTCCTGCAGCGGAACGCCGTCAGCCGTGCTGCCGGTGCCTTCGGTCGCGAACTGGCAGATGACCGGCAGCTCGCTCATGCTGCGGATAATGCCGAGCGCCAGCTGCAGCTCTTCCAGGTCGAAAAACGTCTCCAGCAGGAGTCCGTCTACGGGCGAATCGAGGAGCACGCCGATCTGCTCGCGGAGCGACGCTTCCATATCGGCCGTGCGGACGTTTTTCTTTTTGCCAGCGCGGATCGAGCCGATCGCTCCGACTACGTAGGCATCGCTGCCGACCGCTTGCCGGGCAAGCGCAACGCCGGCGCGGTTGATCGCTTCCACTTCGCCTTCCAGGCCGTATTTGGACAGCTTTTCACGATTGGCGGAAAACGTATTCGTCTCGATAAGCCGGGCGCCGGCCTCAAAATAGCGTCGGTGCACGCCTTCAATCGTTTCCGGCCGCAGCAAATTCAATTCCTCGTAAGAAATGCCGACAGGAAACCCCATCTGATATAAATAAGTCCCCATAGCGCCGTCGCCGGTAATAATATCCCGCTGCAGCGCCGTACGAAGATCCGTTTTCATCGCAACTCCCCATTTACTATCAAAATGTAACCGACAAAGTCCCTTCGTATACCTCTTCGGCAGGCCCCGTCATATAAACGTGATTATCCGCTTCGTTCCATTCGATGAACAGTTCTCCGCCTTTCAAAGAAACGGTCCCCTGACGGTCCGTCAAACCGTTCAAAACGGAGGAAACGAGCACCGCGCAAGCTCCCGTGCCGCATGCGAGCGTCGGGCCCGCGCCGCGTTCCCAGACACGCATGTCCGCGTAATCGCGGGTTTTGACCGTTGTGAATTCCACATTGATTTTGCGCGGGAACATCGGATGCACTTCCAGCTTCGGCCCCCAGACGGCCAGATCGAAGTTGACCGCGTCATCCACGTAGATGACACAGTGCGGGTTGCCCATCGAAACGGCGGTAAAACGGAACTCGCGTCCGTCAACCTCAATCGGGAAGTCGATAACCTCCGCCTGATCCACCGTCGTCGGCACCTGAAGGCCGTTCAAAATCGGCTGGCCCATGTCCACGCGGACGGAAACAACCTTGCCGTCGTTCACGTTAAGCTGCACTTTTTGCACGCCCGCGCCCAAAGTTTCCACCGTGATTTCTTCGCTATCGGCCATGCCGTGATCGTACACATATTTGGATACGCAGCGGATCGCGTTGCCGCACTGCTCGGCTTCGGAACCGTCGGCGTTGATGATGCGCATTTGAAAATCGGCTTTATCCGACGGCAGGATATACACCAGACCGTCTGCGCCGATGCCGAAAAAACGATTGCACTGCTTGATCGCAAGCTGGCTGGCGTTATCGGGAAGCTTTTGCTCGCCAGCTATAATGATAAAATCGTTGCCCAAACCATGCATTTTCGTAAAATTTGTTGTCATTTGGCGCTCCTGTACCTCTTTTAGCCAATATCATAGCGCAAATCCGCAAAAATGCATAGTGCAAGCTGAAAAACCTGCGCCCTGGACTAAGAAACGGATGCACGGATGGGCCGACCGTTCCTCCTCAGCCCGAATGCCGAACGGTACGTGTCCGCGCTTCAAGGCACCTTCGTTTTCTGATATAGGCCGGTTGACCCAAAAAACCTGCAAAAGTACAGGCTTTTGCCAAGAAAATGACTCATTTTGGCGAAAAGCCTGCGATTGTGCAGGAATTTTTGATGAATATGCACTAGCTTTGCAACAAACCTGACATGAAAAATTTTGTTTCAAAATGTTCCTAAAATTGTATTTTATTGATACTTTTATCTGGTGGATCATTAAAAAATCTCC
>NZ_JBZYAO010000035.1:0-91795 GCF_059820445.1 Paenibacillus sp. sgz302190 | reverse complement strand
ACTGTTCGAGAGACATTGTTTTCGGTATTATAATCGTAATCAGTATATTTTTTCTTTACTGTATTATCGCTATATAGTACATAATATTCCGGGTATCCTCCTTCGTTTTGATTATAGCTGATAGACTTTGCATTTTGTAAATTTGGCCATACTCCGGTAACATCAACTGTTCGAGAGACATTGTTTTCGGTATTATAATCGTAATCAGTATATTTTTTTACTATTAATGGTGATAGTGATGCATTGTAAAGATATACATTTCCATAGACACTATCGTATACTCCCTTTGTCACAGATGGATTCTGCGTTAAACTTTCTGGAATAGATGAGGTTCCATTGTTTGCTGGATTAACTAAACCATAACCGGTTAAAAAGTCTTTTCCAGAAGGCCCCAAATCAATTGTGTTTTTATCTAGTTTCTCACGTAGTGTAGAACTAACTAGTTTTGGATCATTTTCTTTCAACAACGCCGCTTCCCCCGTCACAAAAGCCGCAGCCATCGACGTACCGCTAAGCGATGTGTATCCATTATTCAGATACGTACTCGTGATTCCGACTCCTGGCGCAACAACTTCCAACTCGCTGCCCGTCGATGAAAACGGCGCACGCTGGTTGTTCTGATCGACGGCCCCGACCGATATTACCGAGCTGTATTTGGCCGGGTACTGAATCGTATCTCCCGATCCTTCCGCATTCCCCGCGTTGCCTGCCGATGCCACCACCAGCAATCCGCTGGAGTATGCTTTATCAACCGCATTGTGTAACGCCGGTGAATCAATGCTTGTCGCAAAGCTGAGATTGACGATATCCATTTTATTGTCAATGGCCCAATCGATACCGGCGATCACATCCGATAAATAACCCGCTCCGCGTGAATTCAGCACCTTTACGGCGTATAGCGATGCATCCGGCGCCATGCCGACGACTCCGACATCGTTGTTTTTCGCGCCGATAATACCCGCTACATGCGTACCATGCCCGAAATCGTCGTCATACGAGGTTGTATAATCAACGAATGACGCCCCGCCTGCAACTGTTAAATCCTCATGATTCAACGAAATGCCGGAATCGAGCACGGCTACCTTAACGCCTTTTCCGGTAAAACCGTTGTTCCACGCATAAGTCGCTTGAGTCGCGGTAATCCCCCAATCCGCGATTTGAGCCGTTGATTGCAGCAAAATATCCGGCTCCACCGATGCGACGGACGGGTCTTTTTTCAGGTTCTCGACCTCTGCCGCATCCAGCGTAACAGCCGCGGTCGGAACGCGTTTATGTTCTCTTTTCAGCTTGCCTTTTGATTTTTGAATGACCTTGGCATCTACTTTACTTTTGAATGTTACGACATAGCGCTTCTCCCCACCGGGTTTTTGTGGCGCAGCCTCAATGCTTCCCATCGGCACCAGAACAACGGATACAATGAGGGCAAGGCAAAACATTGAAAGTTTTTTTAGCACTTTGAACACGATCCCTTCTTCGAATGATTTCCGATCTCCAACCCAGGAACGATTCAGTTCCATGAAACTCCTTTCTATGACAAAAATACCCACAGCAACAAGAATACTACTTTCAAGCTGGATTGGCTTTATCGAAAAATGTCGATCAATAAGAACATTTGTCGCATTGGATAAAATAAAATCAAAAAAGCACAGCCGATAAGCTGTGCTTTTTTCCAGGCGGTCTGCGAAAGTCGGGGTCCCGGTTCGGCAGACCTGGCCAACGGGAAAGCCTGCGAAAGTGCAGGAATTTTCCGCGAAAATGGCTCATTTTGCCGAAAAGCCTGCAAATGTACAGGAATTTTCGGCGAAAGGGGACCTGAGCCCCTTCGCGCAGCGAAAAGCCTGCACAATTGCAGGAATTGCGCGGGGCAGGCGCATGAAGGGGCAAAAGCCTGCACTTTTGCAGGCTTTCTTCGCGCCAAGCCAAGCACGGCCCCTCTGGCGGCTATGCCTCCCCCTTTTTAAACCCCCGCCCCCTCCTTGCGGTATTGATTGGGTGGGAGGCCGACGACTTTTTTGAACGCCGTGCTGAAGTAGTGCTGGGACTCGTAGCCGACTTGTTCGGCGATGATCACGATGGGCAGGTCGGTCGATGTGAGCAGGTGGATGGCGTGCTTGATGCGCGTCTGGGTGAGCAGGCTGATGAACGAGATCCCGGTTTCCTGCTTAAAGACGCGGCTTAGGTACACTGGCGACACTTTCAGATCGTTCGCCACTCCTTCGAGGGTCAGGTCGGGATTGGCGAACTGCCTGCCGATGATCTCTTTGGCCGAGCGGACGAACGGGGACAGCCGGGTTTCCTTGTAGGCCTCGGCCCTCGCCTGCTGGTAGGCGGAAGCGAGCGAAGTCACATCGCCGGTTACGGGAAGGAAGGCCGAGACGGTGCTTATTTTCAAATATGCGGAAATGGCCCGATCGATTTGCAGTGCGACGCTCTCCGGGGCCTTTTGCCACAGCAGCACGACCGGCATCCCCATGTGATCGCGGAATTTTACCATCCCGTCGTACGGCTGCAAGATCTCCTCGACGATATTTTCAATCGCGAACAGGTACAGCTGGCGGTCCTTTTCGGACAGCAGTTCCTTGCCTCTGGAAACGCCCGGCCAGCGGATGACGCCGATCATCGCCGGAGCGGCCGCAGGCATGTTCAGGAAGGTCAGCTGCTCCACGATTTCGCCCTCGCTGAGCTCGCCTTCGATCCACTCCAGGCAAAACCGCTCGCGGAGCAGCGAAAAGTTGCGCTCAATCTGTTTGGAGGCCATCAGCAGATGTTCCTCGTTTTTGAGCGACGTTTCCAGCCGTTTCGCCGCTTTGTCCAGCACCTCGCAGAGCTGCTGCGGGTTGACGGGCTTCAAAATGTAATCGTCGACGTTAAGCCGGATCGCTTCCTGCGCGTAGGCGAATTCGTCGTGCCCGGTGATGATGATGATTTTGCACGCGGGAAGCTGCTCCTTGATATGGCCGATTAAAGTCATGCCGTTCATAATAGGCATATTCAGATCGACCAGCATAATGTCCGCCCGATGCGCCAAAGCGAGCTCCAGCGCCTCTTCCCCGTCCTCCGCCTCGGCGGCAACCTCCAGGCCCAGGCGCGGCCAGTCGACACAGTCGCGAATGCCCTCCCGGATGTTCGGTTCGTCGTCCGCGATGAGAACTTTCCATGCTCGCTGCATGCTCACATCGCCTCCCTCCTTCGAATGACGGGATGAATGATCGTCACTTTCGTTCCCTGCCCGCGCTCGCTCGTCATGTGAACGCCATAGGCTTCGCCGTATGCGAGCCGGAGCCGCTCCTGCACGTTAAGCAGCCCGTACCCCTCGCCGGAAGCCGATGAAAGCCCAATTCCCCTGGCGGCGTTCGATGGGGACTCGAATCCCCCGGTGGCGCCCGGCGAGGGTTCACCTGCCTCAGTGGCCGATCCGGACAGGGATCGGCGCAATCTGGCGAGCGTCTCCTCCGGCATGCCGGCGCCGTTGTCGGCAATTTCCATCACCACCCGCTCATCCTCCCAATAAGCGCGGATCGCAATGCTGCCGGGGCCCCGCCGCTCCTTGATGCCGTGATAGATGGCGTTCTCCACGATCGGCTGCAAAATCACTTTCAGCACATACAAGTTGTCAAGCCTCGGGTCAATATCGATGCTGTAGTTCAGCTTATCCCGGTATCTCGTCTTTTGAATCGTCAGATAGCTCTGGATGTGCGCGATCTCCTCGGCCAGCGGGATCATTTCATTGCCTTTGCTGAGGCCGATGCGGAAAAGCCGGGACAGCGATTCCACGACTTCCGTCACCTCGTGCGCACCGCTTTTGCGCGAGAGCCACTGGATCGTATCCAGCGTGTTGTACAAAAAATGCGGCTTAATATGCGCCTGCAAGCTGCGCAGCTCAGCCTCCCGCTTTTTCCGCTGTTCCTCTTCCACAATGCCGATGAGCTTCGTAATTTGCAAAAGCATCGCATTAAAGCTGCGGCCCAGCATGCCGACCTCGTCCTGGCGCCCGTCTTTGAAGCGGATCGACAAATTCCCGTCCTCCGCCCTCCGCATGAAAGACATCAGCTGCCAAATCGGCTTCGATATGGTGTACGACAAGTAGGAGGAAGCGGCGATGCCCAGCAGACAGGCGACAAAGATGAAAATGATCAGATACAGCCGGATTTCCCGCACTTCCATAACGGTTTCTTTCGTTGAAAATACGCCGACGGTCGTCCAGTTCGTAAAAGGAGATTTGCGGAAAATAAACTGCACCCGCTGCCCGTCGATCACCTTGGAAAATACACCGGACGGATTGTCCTGCGTCCATTTCAGATCGATCCGGCCGACGATCGGGTGCGGCGGCGTGTAGATGCTGTCGCCCTGATCGTCGATCACCGTCAGGTAACCCGACTTGCCGAGGTGGACGTCCTTGACCGTCTCGGCAATAACGCGCAGCTTCAGGTCGATCAGCACGACGCCCTGGACATTTTGCGTTTCCGGGTCCACGATCGCCCTGACGACTGAGACAACATCTTCGTCTTTGTAGTTGACATGCGTTGTAACGTTCCGGCCGGCCGGATGGCCGAGCAGCTTGAAAATCCCTTTTTCCTCAACGGCTTCCTTGTACCACTGCTCCTCCGTCAAACTGCGGCTTGTACGCGCATACATTTCATTGCTGATGTATTCGCCGTTCGCGTTCACCACCAAAACACCCGCGACTTCGGTATATAACGTCGTAAAGCCCTGCAAAAACTTCCGCATATCGTACATTTCCGATTCGGGCTGCTTGACACTGCTGTACAAAAACCGCTTGATTTGCGGGTTGAACGAAATGAAATAGGTCATATTTTGCAAATTGCCAGCGTAAAACTCCAGCGACTTGTTAACATTACCAATCAGTTGGGAGGTGTGGTCGTTCACCTGCTTTTCGATAATCGTATCGGTCGCCCAGTCGATCAGCACCCCCAGGCAAATGGCGGGCAGCATGCTGATCAGCAAAAAATGCATGATCAATTTATACCGGATCGGCCAGTTATTCAGCTGGAACCAGCGCACCGTTTGCAACCGCTTTACATTGGTTCGGGACTGTCCGCCGTTATTTCGCATAGTAGTTGTCCACGTTCTGCTGCGTAACGATCGAAATGCCGGTGTCGACGTAGGTCGGCACTAGCGGAACGCCCGAATGCTGCCAGTCGGCGATCGGCTGCACGATCTCGTGCTTCAGGTGGAAAAGCTGCATAAGCGACCAGTAGCCCATGTTCCACGTTCCCTGCGCCAGCGTCGCCGAGATGACGCCGTTTTTGACCATATCCAGCGTCCCCTTGTCGGTGTCGAAGCTGATGATTTTCACCTGTGGCAGCCGGTTCGCGCTGCGGACGGCAGCGCCGACGCCTACGCCGCCGTTGGCTTCCGTGGCGAATATCCCGGCCAAATCGGGATATTCGCCGAGCAGTTCCCGGGCCGCGCCGCCGGAAACCAACTGATCGCCTTTGCCGTCCTCCACGGCAACGATCTGCATGCCCGGATACTCGGTACGAATCGTATCCTGAAAACCTCGCGTCCGCTCCTGATGATTGAGCTGGCCGGGCAGCGTGATGACGGCGGCTTTGCCGCTGCCGCCTGTCAACGCCGCCATTTGATGCGCCGCCTTGACGCCCGCGTCATAATTGTCCGTGCCCAAAAAAGAGTAAGCTTTGCTCTTTGGAGCCCCCGAATCGAACAGCACGACCGGAATGCCGGCCTCCACCGCTTTATTGATCGAGACGATGAGCTCGTCGGGATTGATCGCGGATACGGCGATGCCTGCGGGCTTTTTGGCAATCACCTGCTCCAGCACCGTTCTTTCTTCATTGACGTCGTACTGCGTAGCACCACGGTACTCGACGGATACGTTCAGCACGTTCGCCGCGTCCTCAAAGCCCTTCAGACAGCTTTTCCAGTAATCGATGCCGGACTGGAAATTGACCATGACGTATTTTTCCCCGATATCGCCGTGCAGCCCGCTGTACATCGAATCCGCCGACCGCCGCGAAGCCTCGCGAAAATCGTACACATACAAAAACAGCAAAAACGTTGCAATGAGCGCAGCATAGATCATCAAGAGCTTTTTCAACGTATCCACCTCGCTTGATCCTTCTATGCCTCAATTATAGCAAGCGGTACCATCGCCCGCAGGCTAATTTTGCGCAGACGGTCAAGCGGTTTTCGACTTGTTGTAAATATCAAAGCCTACGGCAAGCAAAAGGACGAGCCCTTTGATGCCCTGCTGCCAGTCAATGCCCAGGCCGACAAGCGACATGCCGTTGTTCATGACGCCCATAACCAGGCCGCCGATGATCGCTCCGATGACGCTGCCGATCCCTCCGGTCGCCGAAGCGCCGCCGATGAAGCAGGCCGCAATGGCATCCAGCTCGAAGTTGACGCCCGCTTTTGGCGTGGCCGCATTCAGCCTTGCCGCAAAAACAAGCCCTGACAGCGCCGCCAGCACGCCCATGTTAACGAATACCCAGAACGTGACTTGCTTCGTTTTCACGCCGGACAGCTTCGCCGCCTTCTCGCTGCCTCCCAGCGCATAAATGTGCCGGCCCATCACCATGCGGTTCATCACAAACGTATATATGACGACGAGGACAAAAAGCAGAACAAGAATGTTCGGAATGCCTTCGTACGTAGCCAGCACATAAGTAAACACGTTGATGACGGCGACGATCGCAATCAGTTTCGCAGCGAACAGCCCTCCGTGCATAACTTCAAAGCTGTATTTGATTTGCGTCCGGCGAGCCTTCCATTCCTTCCACACAAAAACAAGCGACAGCACAGCGCCGATGATCAGCGTCAGCACGTGAATTGTGCTCGTGCCGGGAAGATCGGGCAGGAAGCCGGAGCTGATTTTTTGAAAAGCTTGCGGAAACGGCGCAATGGACTGCCCCTTCAGGACGATCATCGTCAAGCCGCGGAACAGCAGCATGCCTGCCAGCGTTACGATGAACGATGGAATTTTCACGTAGGCGACCCAAAAACCTTGCCAGGCCCCCACCAGCGCCCCGATCAAGAGCGAAATGACGAGTGCCAGCACGAACGGCATTTTCATCTCCACCATCATAATGGCCGAAACCGCTCCGACAAAAGCGGCGACCGAGCCTACCGAAAGGTCGATATTGCCCGTTATGATCACGAGCAGCATCCCGATGGCCAGCACCAAAATATAGCTGTTCTGCAAAATCAGATTCGTAACATTTAACGGCTTTAACAAAATGCCGTCCGTTAAAATTTGAAACAATAAGGTGATTAAAAGTAAAGCAAGTATCATCCCGTACTGCCGGATGTTGCTTTTGAACAATTTGCCCAGCGTTTGCATTACGCTTCTCCTCCCGCTCCGGTCATATATCGCATCAATTTCTCCTGTGTCGCCTCTTCCCTGGGCAGTTCGCCGGTCAAACGCCCTTCGCTCATCACATAAATGCGGTCGCACATCCCAAGAATTTCCGGCAGTTCGGAGGAAATGAGCAGAATGCCCTTGCCTTCCATCGCCAGCTGATTGATGATCGTGTAAATTTCATATTTGGCTCCGACGTCGATCCCGCGCGTAGGCTCATCGAGAATGAGCAGATCCGGACCGGCCAAAATCCATTTGCCCAGGACGACCTTCTGCTGGTTCCCGCCGCTCAGATTCACCGTCTTTTGCGTGATGCTTGGCGTCTTGATGTTCATAAGCGAACGGTATTTCTCCGCTTCCACGATTTCCCGGTTTTCGTCCACGACCAGCCTTTTGGACAGCTGCTTCAAGCTGGCGAGCGAAATGTTGCGTTTAATGTCCTCGATCAAAATTAATCCGTAATTTTTCCGGTCTTCCGTCACATAGGCGATTCCGTGCCCGATCGCTTGATTAATGGTGTTAACGGTTATTTTTTGCCCATCCTTGTAAATGTGCCCGCTGATCTTCTTGCCGTACGACTTGCCGAAAATGCTCATCGCCAGCTCCGTGCGCCCTGCGCCCATCAATCCCGCAATGCCGACAATTTCGCCGCGCCGGATATGCAGATTGATGCGGTCAAGCACCTTGCGGTCTTCCTGCGACGGATGGTACACATTCCAATCCTTCACTTCAAAAAAAGGCTCTCCGATTCTCGGCTCCCGCACGGGATAACGGTGCGTCAAATCGCGCCCCACCATGCCCTTGATGATGCGGTCCTCCGTCACCTCGCTGCTCCTTGCGTCCAGCGTCTCTATCGTTTGCCCGTCCCGCAAAATGGTGATCGAATCGGCCACCTTGGAGATTTCATTCAGCTTGTGTGAAATGAGTATCGACGCGATGCCCTGCTTCTTGAACTCCAGCAGCAGGTTCAGCAGATTGTCGCTGTCCTCTTCATTGAGCGCAGCCGTCGGCTCATCCAGGATGAGCAGCTTCACTTTTTTCGACAGCGCCTTGGCGATCTCGACCAGTTGCTGCTTGCCCACACCGATGCTCGAAATGAGCGTATTCGGCGATTCGTTCAGACCGACTTTGTCCAGCAGTTCCCGCGTTCGGACGATCGTTTCGTTCCAGTCGACAATGCCGCGCCGGCTCTGCTCATTGCCGAGAAAAATATTTTCCGCTATAGATAAATAGGGAATCAGCGCCAATTCCTGATGAATGATGACAATCCCTAGTTGTTCGCTTTGTTTGATGTCCTTGCATGCCACGAGCTTGCCGTCGAACCGAATATCCCCGCTATAGGAGCTGTGCGGATACACGCCGCTGAGTACTTTCATCAGCGTCGATTTGCCGGCGCCGTTCTCTCCCAGCAGGGCGTGAATTTCACCGTGCCTGACCTGCAAATTGACATTCTCCAGCGCCTTCACGCCGGGAAACGTCTTCGTTATGTTTTGCATCTCCAAAATCGAATCCGTCCTGCTCATGCTTTTCACCAAACTTTCTTCGTGTGACATAGTTCCGCGGGACCGTCTCGGCCCGGGCCAAAAGGGCGCGAAGATCGAGTGCGGGTGACGGGGGCCCGGTCAGAGCGTGTGCCGCCGCAAAGGGCGCGGGGGCGCAGGCTCACGCTGCGGGACGGGCGAGCCCCTTGAACGGACACGACGGCAACCTTTAGCTGGCGGCCGCCGCATCCTGTCAAGACGCTGCCCCTTATTTTTGCAGCTGCTCTTTTTTGTAGTAGCCGCTGCCGACGAGAATGGACTCGTAGTTGGACTTATCCACAGATACTGGCTCCAAAAGGTATGCAGGTACGACTTTCACGCCGTTGTTATACGTTTTGGTATCGTTGACTTCGGCTTCTTTTCCTTGAAGCACAGCATCCGCCATAGCTACCGCTTTTTTCGCGAGCTCGCGCGTATCTTTGAACACGGTTTGTGTTTGCTCGCCGGCGATGATCGATTTCACGGAAGCGAGCTCCGCGTCCTGGCCGGAAATGACCGGCATCGGTTTATCGGCACCGCCGTAGCCGACGCCTTTCAGGGAAGAAATAATGCCGATGCTGATGCCATCGTAAGGGGACAGGACAGCGTGCACTTTTTCGGACGAATAGTTTTTGCTGAGCAGGTTATCCATTCGCGATTGAGCGACGGAACCGTCCCAACGAAGCGTAGCCACCTGCTCCATCGACGTTTGCTTGCTGCGTACAACGAGCTTGCCGCTGTCCATGTATGGCTTCAGCACGGACATCGCCCCGTCGAAAAAGAAGTATGCGTTGTTATCGTCGGGCGATCCCCCGAACAACTCGATGTTGAACGGACCTTTACCGTCTTTGAGGCCGAGCTTTTGCTCAATGTAGGAAGCTTGCAACACTCCTACTTTGAAGTTGTCGAAAGTCGCGTAATAGCTGACGAATTCGCTCTTTTTGATCAGGCGGTCGTATGCGATCACCTTGATTTTGGCGGCGTTCGCTTTTTTCAGCACGTCCGTCAGCGATTCGCCGTCGATCGGCGCGATGACGAGAATGTTCACGCCTTTGGTGATCATGTTCTCGATCTGCGACACCTGGTTTTCCACGATGTCCTCCGCGTACTGCAAATCGGCTTTGTAGCCGAGCTTTTCGACTTCCTTCACCATATTCGCACCGTCGCTCACCCAGCGCTCCGACGATTTCGTCGGCATCGAAATGCCCACCTTGCCCTCCGCTTTAGCCGCGGTCTTCGTTTCGGCCGCCGCCTTCGTGGACTCGGGCGCTGCCGTCGCCTTCCCGGCATCCCCGCTGCCGCCGCTGCTGCCACTTCCATTGCCGCAGGCTGCCATCACAAGCACCACCGCTAACATGATGAATACGGATACAATCTTCTTCACTTCAACTACCCCTCTCCATTTTGGTGTAGTTCGAGTATAAAACGGAAACCCACGGCCGTCTTTTCACGGAAACTACTGTTTTTTATAAAAAATAAACATAAGTTCACGGCAGCGCAAAAAGACGCGTCAGTGAGCATGGCGTGCAGAAAGCCTGCCAAAGTACATCTTTTTGCTCGTTGGTGCGCCTGCAATGAAAAATCCCTGCAAATGTGCAGGTTTTTGCCGCTGTAACGTAGGGATCGGGCCAGCATGAAGGGAAATTCCTGCACAATCGCAGGCTTTTCGCCCAAACTAGCCGTTTCTTTAGAAAAAGCCTGCACTTTTGCAGGCTTTGCGGATTTTCAAGCTGCTTATCATTCCGCTTGTCAAGTCACACCCTCGGCTCCTCCCTCGGCTGCGCCGCCCCATAAACCACCTTCCCCCGACTCGATGCGGCGACAAAAAAAGGCTTCCCAGCCCCGTACAGGGCCAAGAAGCCTTATCTTTTATTTCGTGACGGTTACGACAACCGTCGTTCTCATATTGGAGTAAGTTACGGTAATTTTGGTTGAGCCTTTACCCGTAGCTTTAATCAGCCCGTCTTTGACATCGGCGACCATAATGTTGGATGAGGTCCATAAAGCAGGTTTGGTAACATCATCCTCGGAGCTGTCGTTGTACGTAGCCAAGGCGCTTACCTGATAGGTTTTACCTTCCTGGAGCTCGACTTTGACGACATCCGTTTTTAAATATTTCAGCACGTCGTTCTCAACGGGAACCGTGATCGTTCTGCCGCCGAAGGTAGCGGTCAGCAGCGTTTTACCGGAACCGATGGCCGACACCAATCCGTTTTTCACATCGGCAACTTTATAATTTTGCGATTTCCAGCTTGCGGAATTGGTCACATCTTTCTGCGTTCCGTCCGACAGAGTTGCCGTCAGTTTAAGCTGCACCTGCCCGCCGCGTTTCAGGGCAACGAAGCGCTGATCCGCCTCCAAATTTGAAATGACGCCGATTTCGACCGGAATGCTGACGCTTTTGCCCCCGAAGGTTGCAGTAATCGTCACTTTGCCTCTGGCAACGGGCGTTACTTTCCCTTTGGACACTTGCGCGACTGCGCTGTTGCTCGTTTTCCAATCGGCTTCGCTGCTCACATCTCGATCGGCCCCGACCAGATCCGTTGCTGTCAGTACGATCGATCTTGTTTCATTGAGATCCATCACAATGTTCATCGGATTTGCCGCAAGCGCGCTAGCCATATCCACTTGAACCGTAATTGTAACGGTCTTGCTGTCCAGTTGACCCGTGATCGTCGTTTCGCCCGAAGCGATCGCTTTGATGGTACCGGATGAAACGGTAGCTATATTAGCGTTCGAAGTTGACCAGATTGCATCCGAAGTTACGGTTTTTGTTGTTTCGTCCGTGTAGGTGGCAGTCAATTTAACCGAGGCCGTGTTGCCTTTTTTCAAAATCAGTTTCTCTTGGTCGGCCACCAGCGTTTTCAACACTCCGACAGATACTTGAACAGTTGCGGTCCGGCTGCCGTATTTGGCCGTTACCGTGGCCGAGCCTGTAGCAAGCCCCGTGATGTACCCGCCGCTAACTTCCGCGATCGTGTCGGAACTGGAGGTCCAGTCCGCTTTTGAAGTGACGTCTTCTTCTCTTCCGTCTTTGTACACAGCGGTCAAAGTAATTTGTTCGAAACCGCCCGCCTGGAGGTTGACGATTTTTTTGCTCGGCTTGATTTGATTCGGGATGTCCACTTCCACTTTCGTGGTTGTCGTCTTGCCGCTGTAAGTAGCCGTCACTTTGGCCGATCCGGCTTTGTACGCGGTGATTTTCCCTTTGTTGACATAAGCGACGGAATCGTTGTCCACCGTCCACGCAGCATCGTTCGTTACATCCTTGGTCGTTCCGTCGGCAAAAGTTGCGGTCAAAGTCAACTGCTGCGTTTTGCCCGCCTGCATGGATACCTGATCCTGGTTCACTTCCAGTCTGCGAGGAACTTCGACGTCAACGTTGGCCGTTACACTTTTGTCCCCGTATTTGGCGGTGATCACCGCTTCGCCTATGCTATTTGCGCTAAGAATACCTTTGGTCACATACACGTTGCTGTTGCTCGAAGTCCATTCCGCGATATCCGTTACGTCTTTTATCGTGCCGTCCGCATAAGTTGCGGTCAATTTAAGCTTCCCTGTCGTACCTTTCTTGAGCAGCAAGTCCTGTTTGTCCAAATCCAGCTTCAGCGTAGCATCGACATCGACCTTGATTGTCGTCGACTTCGTGCCGTAGCTGGCCGTAATCGTCGCCGTACCGGCTCCGTAGCCGGTAATCGTGCCTTTGAGGGCGTCGGCGACCGATTCTTTGTCGGAGGTCCACTCGGCGTCAGCCGATACGTCGGCGACCGTGCCGTCCGGATAAGTCGCCATCAGCTTGATTTTCTGGGTGCCGTTCAAAAGCAGCGACACGTTCGATTTTTCCGCATCGACGCGCTTTACGATCTCAACGTCAACCGGCAGGGTCAACGTCTGGTTCGCATATTTAATCGTAACCAGCGTCGAGCCCGGGCTTTGCCCTTTCACCAGACCGTTCGTCACGGTGACGATCGAACTTTCGCTAATCGAATAGTCGGCTTTGCTCGTCACATCTTCCGTTGTGCCGTCGTCGTAATACGCCGTAATCAGCAGCTGTTCGCTTTTGCCGAGCCGCAAATCCAGCGATTGCTTGTCTTTGGTGAGCGATTTTACTTTTTTGGTAACCGTAACGTTGACGATTTCCGTTTTGCCCAAATATGTCGCGGTAATGACGGCCTTTCCTTCGCTCTTGGCGGTCACTACGCCGGCGTATACGGTAGCAATGTCCGAAGAGCCGGAATTCCAGTCCGTTTTGACCGTTGCCGTTTCCGTCGTTCCACTGGTATACACCGCAGTCGCTGTGAGAGTCGCAGTATCTCCGACCTGCAGCGTCAGTTCGTTTTTGCTGAGCACCAGTTTGGAAATACTATCCGCGGCTTCTGCAGTCCATGTTAACCACGAATTGCTTGCCACCATGAAAATAAGTGCGATCAATAACCATCTGCTGAGTCTGAGCCTCATCCTACGCGTACCTCCAAGTTAACATCATAAAAATGGTATATCTTTACATGGTATATCGGCATGAGGCTTCCAAATGTGAATAGCAAAAAAAAGGCCGCCTGCAAGACGGCCCGTCTCGTTCCCATTCCGACGCTCCGACGATGTCCCGCATCGTCCCCGGCGGAGCCCGTCAGCTCCACAAACGGTCGTTTCCCCAGTAGTGGTCCCATTCCGGGGTCGGCTCCCAGAGGCCCGGGATGCGCGGGTGCAGGTGCTCGCGGATGACCTCGTCATTGAGCGATTCAATGCCGAGCCCCGGGCTGTCCGGCACGACGATGTAGCCCTGGTTCACAATCGGCTTGGGCAGCCCGTTCACAAGATCGTCCCACCAGGGCACGTCGACGGAGTGATATTCGAGCGCGAGGAAATTTTCCGTCGCCGCTACGCTGTGGACGGCGGCCATGCAGGCGATAGGGCTTTCGGCCATATGCACGGCCATCGCCACGCCGTACTCCTGCGCCATATCGCCGATCTTTTTGTTCTCAAGGATGCCGCCGGACGTAAGCAGGTCGGGATGAATGACGGAAACTCCGCCCGCTTCCAGCAGCGGCCTGAAATTCTCTTTCAAAAAAATATCCTCGCCCGTGCAAATCGGGATGCGGCTCTCGCGCGCCAGCCGCACGTACTGATCCGTATACTGCCACGGAATCATATCCTCGAGCCAGGCGAGATTGTACTTCTCGATCCGGCGGGCGAGCTTGATGCAGTCCTCCACGCCGATGTGGCCGAAATGATCGATCGCCAGCGGCACTTCGTACCCGATAACGGCTCTGACTTCGGCCACGTACTGCTCCAGCAGCTCCAGTCCTTTCTCCGTGACGTGGATGCCCGTAAACGGATGCGCGACGTTGAACGCATCGTAATTCCGGCTGCGCAGCCTGCGGTACTCGTCATCCGCCTCGCCGCCGGCTTTTCTGGCGGCGTAATAAGCCCGCGCCGCTTCCTGCATCTCCTGCAAATAGCCCAGCGGAGCGCTGAGCGTCCCTGGCTCGTGGATGATCTGGCCGATGCCGAGGTCCATTTTCAGGAACGTAAAGCCCCGCTCCATCCGCAGCTTCAGCGCTTGGCCCATTGCCGTTCCGCTGTCTTTGGCGCCTGCGTCCGTGTCGCAGTACATGCGGATGCGGTCGCGGAATTTGCCGCCCAGCATCTGGTACACGGGGATGCCGTAAGCTTTGCCGGCGATATCCCACAGCGCAATTTCCAGGCCGCTCACGCCTCCGCCCTGCCGGGCATGGCCGCCGAACTGCTTGATGCGGCGGAACAGCTTGTCGATCTGGCACGGGTTCTCGCCGAGCAGCCTGCTTTTGAGCATTTGGGCATACACTTTGTCCGCGCCGTCGCGCACCTCTCCGAAACCGACAATTCCCTGATTGGTGTACACCTTGATCAGACTGCAGTGCATGGGCGCATCTGTGATATCGGCGAAGCGAATATCGGTAATGCGCAGCTGCGAAGGCGCCGAGTGTGTATTTACATGCGCAAGAGTTTGTTCATAAGTTTCCGTATGCCGCTGCATCGCGTTCCGCTCCTTTGTTAGCGGGTCAGGCCTCCAAAGCCCTTCCCTTTCTCACTAACTACGATAACGGAAAGCGCTCCGCTTTTCAGCGCGGTAAACTTATCATTTTGTTGGATTTTTTCTGCAATTCGTCACATATGCATCCTATCCCGCATATACATAATTTGTTTGAAACTATGCGATTGAGGTGGTTTAACATGTTGGCAACACGGGGAATCGAAGAGAAGCAGGAAGTCATGGACACACTGTGCGAAATGGGTTTGGATCAAATCGCAAGATGGATCAAAGTTTTGCCCGAAGACAAGTGGGAAAACATGTTCGTTTCGACCTGGCCGACGCTGGCAAAAAAATGCGGCGTTCACAAATAGCTTTCTCTACATATCTGGAGAATGCCCCACGCTCTGCGCACCGCGCGGGGCGTTATTTGTGCCGTACGGCCGGGGCGGGGCGCACGGCAAAAACGCAAGACAAGCTACAACTCCCGCCCGGCCGCAATGGCCTGATCGAGCTTTTGCAGCATATGGCCGATACCTTTGCTGCCGAGGAGCGGATAGGTGACCGTTGTGTTCGTTCCGAACACTTCCGGAATGATTTTTGTGAACTTTTTGCCGCCCAGCATCACAATTTCACCACACTGATCTAGCCCCTTCTCCACCGCCTGGGACCGCAGCTCAGCCATAGTAATAAGATCGGGACTTTTCGTGCCGAACGCCGTGTCATAATTGGAGGGAACCCGGTCCTCCGGAAAAAGAAAGCCGTGCTTCGCCGAAAGAATGACCCACTGCGGGAAAAACAGCTTGGCGTACGCCTGGCACTTCTTGTGCAAAGCCCCGATGTACACTTGTTCCGCAGGGTAGGGGCCTGTACCGGCGCCATCCTTATCCCATATTTTTTTGGCTCCGCAAAGCATGATGCATAGCCTCCCGCCAGTCCGGCGCTCCATTCGCCCATCTCCCGTTCCGATTAAGGATTTGCCCATACGAATTTGTAGCCGAAGCCCCGTACGGTCACAATGTACCGGGGATCCGCCGGGTCCCGCTCGATTTTTTTGCGGAGCATCCGAATGTGAACCATGACCGTCCGCAAATCGCTGGCCTTGTCCCAGCCCCAAATCTGCCCGTACAAATGCTCGACGCTGAACACCTGATTGGGGCGGTTAGCCAAAAACAACAGCAGCTGCCGCTCCTTGGCGAACAGGGTGATGCGCTGCCGGTCCACGTAAATGTCGTAATTGTCCGGATCGATCCGCAGCCATTGGTCCTGCCAGGCCAGCCTCGTTCTTTGGCCGGATTCCTGCATCCCGGCGCGGAATCGCCGCAGCTGCGCCTTCACGCGGGCGACGACGACATTCGGCTCGAACGGCTTGGTGATGTAGTCGTCGGCTCCGAGCTCAAGCCCGTCCACGACATCCTGCGGATCCTGCTTGCAGCTGATGAAAATGATCGGCAGGCTGGATTGCTTGCGAATGCGCTGCGCCAACTCGGTTCCAAGCAGGTCGGGCAGCAAAATGTCCGTCAGCAGCAGATCGTACGATTTCTCATGAAACAGCCGCAAAGCCGATGCGCCGTCGCCGGCAACATCCACGGCAAGGCCGTTTTTGTGCAAATACATCGTTACGATTTCCCGAATATCGGCGTCATCCTCCACGAACAGAACCTGATCTCCCATCTCCTGTGCCTCCTCTCAACGCGTCAGCCTCCGCTTGATCCATCCACTGCACCGGAAGCGTGAAATAAAAGATGCTCCCGCCTTCCCGCGCATGTGCCAGCCCCATTTGGCCGTTATGATATAAAATAATTTCCTTGCTGATGGAAAGCCCCAGGCCGCTCCCCCGCGATCCCGCCGTCTTCCCTTCGTTCACGCGGTAAAACCGGTCGAATACAAGATCCTGCGCTTCCGCAGGAATACCCGGCCCGGTATCGATCACCCGCACTGTGACCTCCCCTTCCGGCCGGCCGGTATAATGAGCCTCGACTTCAAAAGTGATCCGCCCTCCGGCCGGCGTATACTTGCGCGCGTTGGACAGGAGATTGGCGATCACCTGCTCGATACGGATCGGATCGGCGGCGATGACAGCCGCAAGCCCCCGCTCGGCCGCTTCGCCGGATTCCCGGAACTCCCCGTGCACCGCATGATCCGGCAGCTCCGATTCATACAGATGATACAGCTTGCGCAAAAAGGGCACCGCCTCCATCTGCTGGAAATCGAAGCGGACTTGCCGCGTTTCCAGCTTCATCAATTCCGTGACGTTATGGATCAGTCGTTCCATGAGATACGTCCGCTCGTAAATGCGCCGGATATATTTCAAATAATCGTCCGTAATGACACCGTCCAGCATGGCGCTGGAGTACCCCCTGATGGTCGTAAGCGGCGTCCCCAGCTCATGCGAGATATCAGATAGCAGACGCTGCCTGAATTTGGCCATGCGGGAAAGCTCTTCGTTCGCCTCTTCGAGGTGGCGGTTCGTCAGCTGCAAATCCAATGTCCGCGCTTCCACCGTCCGCTCCAGCGATTCGTTGATCGATTGCAGCTGTACGGTCAACGATTCCGCATGACGGTACGTTCTTGAAAATTTGGACGAGATATTGAGCGATTGCGTAAACAGGAAAAGCGAAATTCCGTACGGTGTAAAATCCCCGATCGCCGTCACCTGATTGAAAAACAAAATATCAAGGCCGGCGGACAGGCCGAATGCGGCAAATCCGACCAAATTATATGCGGAGCCTTCTTTCTTTTGCATAAAAGCCCGCACGTATATGACCAATGTATAAACGAGGATGGGCACCGCCACCAACAAATGATACGGCAGCATCAGCAGCGTATAGACTCGGGCCGGTGTCAACAAAACAAGGGCGATGAACAACCCCTGCACGACATACGAGGCCGTTACCGCAAACGAACGCTTGCCTCTCTCATATTCGTTGTGGATAAATAAGACGAGCATCAGCAGCCCGCAAAATGCGGAAATATATTCGGCTTTCACGGCGGTCTCCCAGCGGATGCCCGAGAATAGGTAAAGCCCAGTCGCCTCGCCCAGCAGCACGATTCTGGCCGATACGGCAAAGCACAGCCCGGCAAAGTAGAGCGGCGACCAATCCTTTTTGCGGAACAAGTATAGGCTGACATGGTAAAGGCCCATCACGAGGAGGCCGCCCACAACGAACAGTTCCGAGGAAAACCGGGTGGTGCGCTCGCGGCCGATAGAGTCCGCATTGCCGAGACGGATCGATTCCCAAATGCCTCCCTTGCGCTGAACAAAGTTGGACACCTGGATCACCAGCTCGTTATCGCCGGGTTTCGGTTGAAAATAGACGACTTTCGGGTAATTGACGGGCACCATCGATTCCCGGGACGTTCCGACGACGCCGTTGCCCGTTTCTTCATGCCCGTTGATCCACAGCCGGTAGGCGGTTGCAACGCCGCGCACGTACAGCCCCATCGATGGTTGCTCCCCGGACTCCGGCATTTTGACGATCAGCCTGTAAGTCGCATAGCCTTGATTGGGCAAAACCTTGCCCCCGATCCGGTAAGCCCCCCATTGGGACGGAACATGGGCGTACACGGGCTGCGGGCGGTCGCCGCTTTGCAAATCTTTGGGGCTCAAAAGCCGTTCCCAATAAAACTCCCAGTCGCCTTCAAGCGCCATATTGCTCATGCGAGCGACGTCCATGCCGGACAGGTCCACCATGCCGGGCGACCGGACGGGCTCATCCTTGGCGCTTGCCGGACACGCAAACAGGAACAGTCCAAGCGCAACCGTCAGCAAAAAGAATCCTCTCATCGTTCAATCTCCACATGCCGTTTCTTTATCTTTTTAGCTTAGCATCCCTCGCGAACCCGAACAAGAAAAAACGACAAAAACCGAGCAAAATTCACAAAAAGAAACCGCGATCTGCGCAAAATCATCGCCCGACCGTTCCCTGATCCGTTTAGCCCGGCCTGCGCGGAAAGCTGCGGAAGTCGGACTGTGGAAAAACTCGCCCGCCGGTATCGGCATACCTGCTTGGCAGTGCGGTAAATACCTGCAAACGTCTGACCACCCTGAAACCCGCACGCCTGAGCCGAATCCACCACAATTTGCCTGCCTGTACGAAGAAAACCTGCAAACGTCTGACCACCCAGAACCCGCACGCCTGAGCCGAATCCACCACAATTTGCCTGCCCGCACGTAGAAAACCTGCAAAAGTCTGACCACCCTGAAACCCGCACGCCTGAGCCGAATCCATCACAATTTGCCTGCCTGCGCGAAGAAAACCTGCAAAAGTCTGACCGCCCTGAAACCCGCACGCTAGAGCCGAATCCACCACAATTTGCCTGCCTGCGCGAAGAAAACCTGCAAACGTCTGACCACCCAGAATCCCGTACGCCAGAGCCGAATCCACCATAATCTGCCTAGCTGCACGAAGAAAACCTGCAAAAATACATGAATTTACGTCCTTGATCGCTGGCCACGAAGAATTCCTGCAAATGTGCAGGTTTTTCAGCGAATACATGGGCTCAGACTCACTTTCAGCGGAAATTCCTGCACTTTTGCAGGCTTTTTGCCAAAACGAGCCCCTTTCACGGAAAATTCCTGCACTTTTGCAGTTTTTCACCCCGCCAAGCCCAGGTTCCCATGTTTCGCCCTGAACCTTACAATTTACGGATAACGCCTATCGTAACATAAATCTGAATGTCTCCGTCCCCATCGGATTCCGCATATTGAACAAAGGCGATTCGATCATGAAGCATCCAATAAGCACTGATATTCGCATCACTGCTAAAAAAGGATTCCGCAGCATCGAATATAGAATTATCCTGGCTGGTAGGCTCGGGCATAAAATCACAAAAAACTTGTCTATCGTCCCCTGCAATGTATGGAGGTTCGGTAAACTTCAGTTCATCCTTTATCAAATCAACAATATCAACAAAAAACTGAGAATTGCTCTCTTTATGTTGTTTTATCGTCATTTCGTATTGCTCCCGGCGTCTGTCTTCATCTTTAAGCAATTCTTCATCATCTTCGCCAAACCGCTCGGAATCCTCGTAATCGAGGCTGATCATTCTAACTATTTGATTCGTATTATCGACAAAAAATTCGGCTCCCCCTAATGAATCGGATCCCCAGTGATCGATGGGCGTCTCTTCATCCGGAAAATCAGTTTCCATTAATTCTTTCATTAATTGAGGCGTATTCTTTATCTTGGTGACAAACTTTTCATTAAATCTGCTGTAAAAATCACTATTTAATTTCATCAATTCTACATCTCCTCAGCTATAAAAAATATGTTCGTCTACATATCTTAAGCTTACCGAAAACTCAACCGGAGCGGAAGACTTCCCCACCCCGAAATTTGTTTCCGGCTGCGCCAACAGAACGTCGCGACGAGTCCCCCGAGCCGGCGAGTCGGGCAGCAGGACCATAAGTAAAGCGGTTTCAAAAAAAAGGATTCGCTCTGCAAATGAGCGAATTATTTAGAAGGTAGAAGTTATCGTCTATAGGAGGAACGAATGTTGAAGCCTGTTACCGTTAAAGATTTGGTCGATCGCTTTTCGCTGGAAATTCTCACCGGGCACTCGGAGCTGCACCGGACGATTGTCAGAACGCGGGCGCACCGCCCCGGTCTGGAGTTTGTCGGCTATTTCGACTTCTTTCCACAGGAGCATGTGCAGCTTCTCGGCAGAAAAGAAATCACCTACTTGCATACATTAAGCGAACAGGAACGAAATTTGCATATCGGCAATATCGTCAAGTACCATCCGCCTTGTTTTGTCGTGACGAGGAATCAGGAAGGTCTCAAATATTTAACCAAATACTGCGAGGAGGAAAAAATCCCTCTGCTGCGGACGGCGGCCCCGACATCCAAATTCCAGGAACTGGTTGACATCTATTTAAGCAAATCGCTCGCGCAGGAAATCGCGATTCACGGCGTTTGCGTCAACGTGTCGGGCATCGGCATTTTGCTGCGCGGCAAATCGGGCGTGGGCAAGAGCGAAACCGCGCATACGCTGATCCGCCGCGGGCACCGGCTTGTCGCCGACGACGTCGTCGTGCTGAAAAAAATCAGCCCGGAGACGATTCTCGGCACCCACAACGGAAAGACGAAGGAATTCCTTGCGCTGCGCAGCATCGGACTGATCAACGTATCCCGCCTTTACGGAAGAAAGGCGTTTCAGGACGAAACCCGCATCGTGCTCGATATCGAGCTGACCAAATGGCAGGACAACACCTTGAACAACGACCTGGAGTTGGAAGAAAAATTCACGGAATATATGGATATCAAAATCCCCCATATCGAAATTCAGCTCCAGCCCGGCAGAGATGTCGCCGGTCTCGTGGAAGCCGCCGCCAATAACTGGTACCTGCGTCAGCAGGGCTACAGCGCAGCGGAAGACTTCATGAAGCGGCTGCAAAACGACATGGGATAGCGGCCCTGGCAGCATGTGATTGACCTAACCGCCGTCATGCGGCAGCCCCACCGCTCGCGTGCAAAAAAACCCAAGCATCAGGCAGAGAGCCCGAGGCTTGGGTTTTTTGCTTGGGTTTTTCGTTTGGGTTTTCGTTTGGGTTTTCGTTTGGGTTTTCGCTTAGATTTCGCTTAGGTTTCGCATAGGTTTTCGCTCGGGTTTTCGTTTGGTTTTTCTCTTGGGTGTTCCCTTACGTTTTGAACCGATGCGCCATCATTTGCAATTCGGACGACATGATGCTGAGCGATTCTCCCGAAGAAGTCAGCTCCTCCATCGCCGCCAGCTGCTCTTCCGTGGAAGAGGAAATCACATGCGCCAAATTGTTCGCCTGATTCGCCATCCGCTCGATCTCCTGCAAGGAGGCGGAAATTTCCTGCGAGCTGGCCGACATTTGCTCGGCGGCGGCCGAAGCCTCCTGGACCTGGTTCACGACGCTCCGCGTGGCGTCCAGAATGCGGACGAAAGCCTCGCCCGTATGCCGGATCGCCTGAACGCCGGCCGCCACTTCCTGCTCGCCTTGATCCATCGCCGCACCCGCCTGGCTGACATCTTCGAGAATCGCCTCGATCAGCTCGGCGATCTCTGAGGCCGATGCCGTCGACCGTTCCGCCAGCTTCTTCACCTCGCCGGCAACGACGGCGAACCCTTTGCCTTCCGCTCCCGCGCGTGCCGCTTCAATCGACGCATTCAGAGCGAGCAAATTCGTCTGCGCCGAAATATCCGTAATCACCTTGACGATATCGCCTATGTACTGGGAGCGCTCCGTAAGCTTGGAGACAATCTCCGCTAAATGATTGACCGTCTGGCTGACGGCGTTCATCTGCTCGGAGGACTGGGTAATGAGCAGATTGCCTTGCTCCGCTTCCTTCAGCGTCATTTCGGACGCTTCGTAAGCCGTTGCCGACGTCATCGCGATCCGCTGAATGCCGACGGCCATTTCTTCCATCGCTGTCGAGCTTTCATTCACACTGCGTGCCTGAACCTCGTTGCTGGAAGCCATTTCCTGAACGGACGCCGAAATTTGATTGCTGGCCTTGGACGTCTCTCCGATGGATTGGCTCAGCTCATGGGACGAGTCGGCCAGCTTGTCGGAGTTGGACAAAAGGCCCGCCACCATTTGCCGGAAATGATTGTACATCCCTTCGAAAGAAGCGGCAAGCTCGCCAATCTCGTCTTTATTTTTGACTTTAAAATCGGCCTGCCTCAAATCCCCATCGGCTATCCGCTCGGCCTGACGCGCCAGACGCGTAAGCGGCCTCGAAATATGAAGCGCGAACAGCGTCATTACGACTCCGCCGACCACCCAGCAGACGATTAACGTAATGAGAATCGAGTTCAGGATGTGCGTTTCTCCCGAAGTGTAGTCCTGCATATAGGAGCCGGCCGAAATGACCCAACCCCAATCCGGACTGACTGCGGAGTAGGCGATTTTCTCCGCTTCCTTGGAAGAATTGGGCAAAGGCCAGTTGTAGATCGTATAACCTCCGCCGGACTGCGCTTTTTGAACCATATCTTTTATGTAATAAAAGCCGTCGGACGTTTGCTTGTTTAAAATATTTTGGCCTTCCAGGGAAGGATGAGCCAGCAAATCGCCCTGCGAATTCAAAACGAAAAAGTAACCGTTCGGACCGAGATTCACCGTGCTGTTAATCGTACGCTTTCCGTCTTTCTTTACTCCGACCAGCATTTCCTTGACTTTCTCCTGGGCTTCCTCTTTCGAAATCATTCCCGTTTTCGAGGCTTGTTCAAAAGACGTGGTCAGTTCCAGACCCATTTTAACCATGTTTTGCAAGTTGCTGCGGATCAATGCATCCGATTCAGTGGAAGATACTTCGTAGCTGACAAAACCCAAAACGGAAACGGGCAGCAGCAGCATAAACAGCGAAGTAAACAGCAGTTTTTTACGGATCGTCAATCGCCAAAATTCTCCCTTTTTCAACACGTCACTCCCCCTTGGAGACTAAGTCTTTAGTCCGTTGTAATACGATCAATCATACTAAAAATTTGCTTCCATTGTCCTCCTCATGTTACGCGCTTTCATGAATTTTTTGTGACATACGGAGCTGTTCAAGGAACCCGGTGAAACACGGCTCAGGTTAATAAATCAAGTTGTTCAGCCTCATTCCTCTCCGCTTGATGACTTTGATTTACTCTTTGATCGTATTGATCTCCCCACTCTTTCATCAACAAAATAATAGGCTCCAGCGTTTTCCCAAACTCCGTTAACGAATACTCCACCTTCGGGGGCACTTGGTTATAGCTCTTTCGCGTAACGATTCCTTCACGTTCAAGATCCCTCAATTGCAATGTAAGCGTATGATGAGTGACTTGGGGGTAAATCCTTCGAAGCTCATTGAATCGCTTTGTCCCGCTTAACAGGTGATAGATAATAACTCCCTTCCATTTTCCGCCGATAACATCCAAGGTTGTTTCAACCGGACATTGTTTTCTTGAAGGATTTAACATCCAGAACATCCCCTCTAGGTATTTTTTTTGATACTTAATATCAATTATTTGCGTACTTTTTGTATGTTACTAATTTTAATATAATGATGTTGTTAAGAGCAATCCATATTTAGAAGGGATGATAAATTTGAGTACAAAGTCTGAAATGATGAGGGCCGTCGGTTTATATGAGTATCTGCCAATCGAACATCCGGAAAGTCTGTTAGATGTAGAAGTACCGAAGCCTTTCCCAACAGGGCGCGATATTCTGGTCGAGGTAAAAGCTATCTCTGTCAACCCGGCTGATCCAATCGTACGTGCCTACGACAATAAAGTTGGGGAGCCTCCTTATATACTTGGATGGGATGTAGCTGGAGTTGTCGAACAGGTGGGACCGGATTGCACGTTTTTTAAGCCGGGAGATGAGGTATTTTATGCAGGAAGTCTCATTCAGCCAGGGGGCAACAGTGAATTTCATTTAGTGGATGAACGGATCGTCGGTAAAAAGCCTTCGACGCTAGATTTTGCAAATGCTGCATCGTTGCCTTTAACGGCGATTACTGCTTGGGAAAGTCTATTTGATAGGCTCGGCATTTCTTGGACTCCCGAAGCTAACAAAAACAAATCGATTTTGATTATCGGTGCCGCAGGAGGCGTTGGGTCGATAGCTCTGCAACTTGCTAATTTGGCAGGACTAACTGTTATCGGAACGGCATCCAGACCCGAATCGGTTCAATGGGTTAAGGAGTTTGGCGCAGATTTTGCAATCAATCATTACGAGGCATTTTTGCCGCAATTGCAGAAGATCGGCTTCGACCATGCAGATTATATTTTGTGCCTAAATAACACGGATCAACATTGGAACAACATGACGCAAGTTATCGCCCCTCAAGGCAAGATCTGTCTCATCGTGGAAAACGAAAACCCTGTTGCGCTGGGCTTATTGAAGAGTAAAAGCGTTACAATTGTTTGGGAGACGATGTTTACAAGGTCGACTTTTCAAACAGAGGATATCGAAGAGCAGCATCTTTTGCTGAACCGGTTAGCAGAGCTTATAGATGAAGGGAACATTCGAACTGCCGTTACTGAGCGAATGTCGCCGATAAACGCTGATAACTTAAAACTTGCCCATGCCAAAATCGAATCCGGAAAAACAATCGGCAAAATCGTACTGGAACATTTCCGGTAAGTCGGAATGGCGGCCAATCTTGGCCGCTTTTGTCCGTAAAAGGCAAAAACCATAGTTCCCTTCTACAACGAAAAAAAAGTCCCCTGAAGGGAACTTTTCATGACGGCGAATCCCGGAATTGGCCCGGCGTTACGCCCGTCAGCTTTTTAAAAATTTTAAAGAAATGGCCCGGATTCTCGTATCCGACCATGCCGGCAACTTTGCTGACGGCGATATCCTTGTCCCGGATCATAATCTCCTTGGCTTTGTTCGTCCGGTACGTGTGCAAATAGCGGATGAACGAAACGCCGGTTTCTTTTTTGAACAAAATGCTTACATAGGTCGGATGCAGGTAGACCAGATCGGCGATGCTTTCGAGCGACATGTCGCTTTTGTAATGGCCGGCGATGTAGTCCAGTATTTTCTCTATGCTTTCGGAGTATTTGGATTTGGCGTTCGCCTGGCGCAAAGCTTGGACCGCGGCGTCAAACAATGCCGACACACGGCTTTCGAACTGCCGCGCATTCATCGTGGCGGCCGTTGGCGCCGTCCGGGCGGGCAGGACGGACTCCATGGCGATGCCGTGATTTTGCATGTAGACGCTCATCTCGGATGCCAAGACGGCGTAAATGCTCCCGAGCAGCCCGGCATCGTCCTTCGCGTCGGAAGCGAGTTTGCCCGTATAAGCTTGAAGCAAGCCGCCGGAGTCGGCGGGGTCGGCAAAGTCGGCGGAACCGCTCGCGCCGGTCAGCGCATCCATCACATGATGCAGGCCGGCCGCATCGAATTGCAGCCTGTCGCCAGGCAGCCGGCCGGGTGCGCCCGAAGGCGCGTGCATGCTGTAAAACAAGCTCCTCTCCGCCTGCGCGTATAAAGGATACAAATGAGGAAAACACGATTCGGCCTGAACCATGCCGATATCAAAGCGGCCGCCCTCTTGCGATTGCTCCGACAATGTCCGGCCGAGCGCCGCCAATTCCTGCTCCTGCAGTCCGGAGTCCATGTTGCACAGAAGAATGAATTGATTTTTGTAAGCGGAAACGAACTCGTATCTGATCCCGTTGTCCGGCAGCGTTTCATGAACGGCTCCAAGGCAAACGTCAGGGTCCGCAACATCCTTAAACTGCAGCACAAGCATGAAAAAATAAGGATGCGGAAACCATTCGTCCGCCGCGAAGCCCTGGAGCGCAACCTCTTCCAGCGGAACGTTGTACAAAATCATTTCCCGTATTTTGGACAGCTCCCGGTTTCGCTGCCTGAGCTTCTCCTCGCGGATGTCCCTGAATACTTTTTCCAAAATCGTCATCAGCTCGGTCTTATTGACCGGCTTTAATAAATAGTCGATCGTCTGCAGGCGAATCGCTTTGCGCGCCAATTCGAAATCGTCGTATCCGGTCAAAATGACGAACCTTTTGCACGTTCCTTTGTTCAAAATGCTTTCGATCAGCTCAAAACCGTTCATCTCGGGCATATAAATATCGGTGATGACGAGATCGGGCTGCAGCTCATCCATTTGCTCAAGCGCTTCAAGCCCATCCATCGCAGTTCCGATTTCGCCCACAAATCCGCAGCCTTGCTTGATGATGTTCGTCAATCCTTTGACAATCAGCGGTTCATCGTCCACTATCAGAATGTTCAGCGTATTCGCTCCCTTTCATTCGCTTTACGACGCCTGGCGTTCCCGCATCTTCAGTTTGACGGTGCACGTCGTTCCTTCGCCTTCGCGGCTTTCCAAAAACAGTCCCGAACCCGCGCCGTAGTAAGCCTTGATCCGCTCATGCACATTGCAAATGCCGAATCCGCCTTCGTTCGTTTGCAAGCTTTTCGGATCGGTTTTATTGTTCAGCAAGTCTTGGATCTGCTTCAGCCGCGCTTCATTCATCCCCAGGCCATTGTCTGCAATCATGATCAGCAAATAGCCCGCTTCCTCGAACATCGTCACTTTTAAAAAGCTGCCCTTGCGGCTTTTGGACATGCCATGCATAATGCTGTTCTCGACGAGCGGCTGCAAAATGAACTTCGGACACATCACCTGATCGATATTCGCACGGATTTCAAATTCGTAGTTGAGCCTGTCGCCCATGCGGATTTTGCAAATTTTCAAATAGTTGTCCAGGTTGACCATTTCATGCTGCAGCAGGGTATGCTCATTGTCCGTGGACAAGCAGTAGCGGATCAGCCTGCCGAATGCGTAGCACATATCCGCGACTTCCATATCCTGGTTCAGCTCCGCCATCATGCGCAGCGACTCCAGCGTGTTGTAGAGAAAATGCGGCTTGATCTGCGCCTGCAGGGCCGCGTAAGCCGCCTCCTTGCGGAGAATTTCCGAGCGGTGCACGGTGTTCACCAACTCGTCGATACGGCGGATCATCGAATTGTACGAGAAGACGAGCACGCCGATTTCATCGCCGCCCGCCCGGTCATCATACGGGGAAAAGTTGTTGTCCCCCACTTTCCGCATATGCTTCGCCAATTTCAAAATCCGCCGCGTAATGGAAGTTGCCGTAAAATAATAAACCGCCGACAGCACGAACAGCAGAAAAACGATGATAACGACCGTGTAGGTCAGCTCGTTTTTGATCCGCCCGAACTCCTCCCTGGCATTGCTCAGTACCAGCACTTTCATGCCCAATTCCTCAATGACCAACGTGTTGACAACCCGGCTGTTGTCCGACACATTATAATAATTGGCGCCATTGCGCGCGATCTCTTCCGTAATCGCTTTCATTTCGCTCGCGCTTACATGGTTTTGAAAGTCGTCGCTGCAGTAGACCGCACCGTTATCTTTGCCCAGCAAGCATTGGTAATTGGAGCTGCCCGCCTTCACGCTTTCGAGGAATTGAGCGATCATGCTGTCCTTCATCGTAATTTCCAAAATTCCGAGCACATTTACATATTCGTGATCATAAATTTTTTGATAAAATTTCAGCCTTGGCACTTGAACGCCGTCCGACTTTTCGTAGACCCATTGGCCTGTGAATGCGAGCTTGGGCAAAATTTGCGATTCCTCCTGCATTTCGCTGATGTTCATAATGTCAGGTTTAAAGGAGATGAACTTGATGTCGCTTTTGTATATTTTGATCGAATCGACCGAAGGATTGCTGTTGCGGATATAAGTAAGCAGCGGCCCGATGTTGTTGACATAATTGTAAATGCGCTCCGAGTCCGAATCGTAAAATCCGCTCAAATATTGAATCATGTTCTGATCGTATTCGATCACATTGTACAGCCCTTCGATTTGCGTCATGCTGACCCGTAGGTTCGTATATGCATGCTGCAGCATTTGCTGGCGCCCGACCACGTAATCTTTCAGAACCTCCGCGTTGAACAAATGGTAAATGACCGCCCCGAATACGCAGATCGGAACGAAAACGATGCATATGTAGCCGATAATGACCTTTTTTAATATCCCGACGTTGGAAAACCCGCGAAATTTACGCTTCATATGTTCATTCCTTCAACTTGGATAATGCCAGTTGGTACTGCTTGTTGGCCCAAAACTCGTATTTTTGCACGCCGATTTCGTTCGCTTTTTTCAGCATGTCATGATACGCGTCCTGTACCCCTTGCTCCGACTTGGCCAGGTAAATTTTCAACTGTTCGCCCGCAACCATGCTGTTCAGCTTCGTCTGCAGCGTTCGCTCATCCGAGTATACCGTAGGCTTCAACATGCCCATTGCCGGGTCGTAAACCGTGTATTTCCTGAACACCGCCTTCAAAGGAGCGGCCGCGAGCTGCGGCGAACCGTTTCTGAGCCCCTCGGTTACGGCGCTGCCGGCCATTTTGCCCCACCAATATAAACCGTCCCGCGCCAAAAGATCCTCATCCCATATATTGTAGTTGAACTGCGGGTATCCGGCCGGACCCGGTTTCCAATCTCTTCCCTCCAGCCCCCACCCCGCCAGCTTCTGCCCTTCCTCGGAAAAAAGAAACTTCATGAGTCGAATCGACTCCTGCAGATGGCTGTTCTTCTGCGTGATAAATACCCCCGCCCAGCCAGGCGAATAGGCATAATACCGCACTTTGCTGCTGAGCGGGCCCGTCACCATCGTCATTTCGTAACGTTTCTTTTGTCCGGCCAAACGATCGTTGATCGTGTCGGCGAGAAGCGCATTGCCGATGATCGCGAAGGCCCTGCCGTCTTCCACCAAATTCAAAGCCTTGCCGCTGCGCTCCCCGAACGTAAAATTATCCGCGCTTAGCAGCCCTTCCCGGTAAAGCTTATTGATGTAGGTATAGTAGTCGAGCCTGCCGGGCTGTTTGATGTAGTAATTGACGCTTCCGTTCTCATCTTTATAAAATTCGTCATCGGCGCTCACCTGCCCGAACTGGGCGTTGAAATAGCCGAATGTCCGTACATCGTCCGACACCAGCGGAATCATGTCCGGCCAAGTCTGCTTGACGAGAGCGAGCACGCGCTCCAAATCGTCCAGCGTCTCCAACGGAGGCGAACCCAACGCCGCCCATAAATCTTTGCGGATCGCCAGCCCCGGCCCGTCGGGCAGCGCCGCCTCGTTCGCCTCCATGTCCTGCTGAAACGAATGGCCGCTTAGCAGCGTATAAAACCGTCCGTTAGCTTGCGTGTAAAGCGCACTTTGCCGTTTATCTATCGTAAAGTCCGGCGCATATTGCGCAATCAGACTGTTCCAGTCATAGCTCATTTTATTGTTGGACAGCCGCGACAATTCCTTATCCGTAAACACCAGCTCGGGCAAATTGTCCGAAGCGATCAGGAACGGCAGCTCCCGGTCATCCGAGGCGACGGAAATTTTCAGCTTCACGCCCGTTCTGCGGGTAATTTCCTCGGGAATCGGACCGCTCCAATCCTTGAAGGGCCACCATGGGAAATCAACGAACATGCTGATTTCGACAGGCTCGGCAGCGCGAACCGCCGCCTGCTTGGACGCGGCCAAAGCTTCCTGGCCCGCATCTTTCGGATCCGCGCTTCTGCACGCCGATGAAAATAGAGCGACCAGCAGCAAAATCATCAAACAAGCTGGCGCGTTCCTTAAACGTCGACCGTTCATCATGCTGATCACCCCGCCTCTTTTTCAAAATTATGTAAGCGCTACCCATTTAGTATAGCATAAACACGCCGCTATCCCATAAGGGAATCGGCCAAAGAAAGACGCCTGCGAAACTGGCGTCGTGCTGCGGCTAGGGAGTCTGATGTAGGAGATGCGGAATGGCGGAAATATGCTGCGTGAGCGGCTAGGGCGCCGCTAATCGCGGAAGCCTCTGGTGGTCACGATTGCCACCGGTAGGCATGGAAACCCCCAGTAGTCTCAGAAACCCCCGGTAGTCCCTCTCTCGTATAAGCGAGAGCATACACGAAAAGGCTGCGAGCCCACTAGTTTGCTGAATTTCAGCAGAACTGGGGGGCGCACGACTGCTATAAAGATGTTTTCGAGGCCGTCAAATCACTCAGCAACAACTTTCGTTCCTCCACCATCGTTGGCCTTGCAGGTCATGGCTAACTCTCCACAAGGTGAGCCTCCCAAAAAGTCGATGCAACCGCTGGTGAAGCAGCTGAACAGCCCGCAAAAACTGCAAAAGTGCAGGCTTTTTCAGAGGTAACGGCCCATGTGGAGGAAAAGCCTGCAAATGTGCAGGAATTTCCGCTCGGGACAGGTCTAAACCCCAAATTCCTGCGAAAAAACTGCAGATTTGCAGGAATTATTAAAATCCGGCTCATCCAGGAGCAAAAAGATGCACTTTTGCAGGCTTTCTGCGTGTAGCCAGCACTTCCAGACAAGTTTGCGCCTACGGGCACAAGCGCTAGCGATGTTTCACAGCGTTACGGGCGGGAAGCAGCGGAGGGTCTTGCTTCCGGGCCCGCTGCAACGGTGTTTCTCAGCGTCACGGCGGTGAGCCATGGGATTCCTTGCCTCCGCACCCACTGTAACGATGTGTCACAGCGTTACGGGCAGAGAACCGAGGGAGGCCTTGCCTCCAGGCCCGCTGGTACAATTCTCCACAGCGTCCCGGGCGGAGGCCACGAGGCCTTGCCCCCGGACTCACGGCTCCGGGCCCGGGCCAGCGCTCTGCAAAGCGCGAGGGGCTGGCCCTCGGCAGCTTATGCTGCACGTGGGCCAGCCCCTTATCTCCGCGCCATGCTTGCAGCTATGGCTCTATCGCTCCGCGCCGTGCTTGCAGTTACGGCTCGATGCCCCACTGCAGGCTGCCCGCTACGTATCCTGTCACTTTGTTCCAGTCCGCATATGCGGTGGCCGCCGAGTTCAAGGAATAGTCGTCGGTTTGCGTGTAATTGCTCCAATCGGTCTTGGAAAATCTCGCCTGGATTTCGATGCTCTGCCCGGCTGCGAGGCTTCCCGCTCCGCTTGTAAAGCCTACTTCCAAGTAGTAGTCGGCGGTAGCTTTGGCTGATGCGAGCTTAACAAAAGTTCCCGTAACGTTGGAGCCCCCGACCGTCGACCAGTCGCAGAAAAAGTTTTGCGCGATATCCCCGTTAATCGTGTAGTAGTACCTGATTTTGACGTCGGCCAGATTGACCGCCGTCGTGCCTGTGTTGACGAGCTTCAATCGCGGATTGATTGAAACGGTTGAGGCGCCCAAGGTTCCGTTAAACGTCTGAACCTTGATCGACCCCGATGCTGCGCCCGTCGTATCGACGACCGTTACCGCCAAAGATTGCGCTGCCCCCGCGCTGAACTGGAACGTTAAATTCGTCGTGCCTACAGGCTGCGCAGCCAAATACGTCTTCGAGATCGTAACCGTCGATCCGGATACGGTATAGTCGGTTCCCGCGACAAGAGCCGTCGTTCCGTTCTTGATCGCGGACAACGTGTTACCGTTTAAGGTCAGCGTCACCGGAATGTCCGCCTGGTTGGCGGTCTTTTTGTCAAACGTCGCCGTCGTCGGCGATATCGTGGAACCGGCGGTCGTCGTCGTATCGACTACCGTTACCGCCAAAGTTTGCGTAGCCCCCGCACTGAACTGGAACGTCAAGTTCGTCGTGCCTACAGGCTGCGCAGCCAAATACGTCTTCGAGATCGTAACCGTCGATCCGGATACGGTATAGTCGGTTCCCGCGACAAGAGCCGTCGTTCCGTTTTTGATCGCGGACAGCGTATTGCCGTTTAAGGTCATCGTCACCTGAATGTTCGCCTGGTTGGCGGTCTTTTTGTCAAACGTCGCCGTCGTCGGCGATATCGTGGAATTGTTATTGCTCGTGCCAATCGGATCGGCGACCAGAATTCCCCGGCCGTTCGTGCCTAAATACACGCGTCCGTACACCCTCGGATCCCCGGTAATGCACATATTGATCCGCGCATACTGGTGCTGGTCATCGTTAATCCGCACCCAGGTCGTTCCAGCATCGTCCGAGCGGAACACGCCGCGTACACCGTCGATTTTGGCTACCGCGTACAAAGCCATGTAGCTTTGCCCGGCCGCCGCTTTGCCGAAACCGATGACATCCGCTTCCTGCACATTCGTCAGCTTGGTAAAGCTGGCGCCGGAGTCGGTCGAGTGCCACATGCCGTACTTCCCTTCAGTGTTGTTGCCGCCGACAAACCAGATGTCTCCTTCGCGCCCCGGAACCGCTTTGAAGTTAATCGAGGCTTCGTTCGGCTGCATGCCCGCCACATTGTTGGTCGGCAGCACCGTCGTCGCCGTCTGCGTGAAGGTCGCTCCGCCATCCGTACTGATATAAAACTTGCCGACGGAGAAAGCATAAAACTTATTCTTGTTCACACGATCGGAAATCACGATGGATTTGGCTGGAACACCGCTGCTGGCCGTCCAGGAATTGCCGCCGTTTTTCGAAACAAACACGCCGGCATCCGATGTGCTCCACACGATGGAGCCGCCGTCCGCCGCCAAAGCTACGGTACCGCCGCCGAGCGTCGTGGCCGGCTCCGAATTCACCGTATACCAGTTCGAGCCGCCGTCCTGCGAAATGCCAAGCGCCTTAGCCGCCGTCTCTTTCACCCTGTCGATATTGCCGGCCCTCACCATGATGTTCGGGCTCAGCTCCGCATAGTCGATGCTGGTCGAGGTCGCATACGTCGGGCTCGTAAAGATCGTCGACGGCGCCGCGGTCAGGTCATTGTGGCGGAAGCCGGACACATCGCCGATCGCGCTGACCAGATTGGCCCCCGACGGCGGACTGATCAATCCAAGCACGGCCATCTCTTCGATGCCTTTGGCCATGACCGATATATTCACCGTGCCGCCGCTGTCCCACGTCGTCAAATTGTTCGTGCCGTAAATCGTCGCGCCGGTGCCGTACATCATGCGGTCGGAGTTAAACGGATCGATCTCCAGATCGCCGATCATCCAGCCGAGCTTCGGAGAAGGAATCGGCGGATTAGGCGCGAGGCCAAAAGTCAGCCAAGGCGCTGCGGTAATATCCTGGGTATAGCGCAGCGTACGGCTCGGGTAGCCGTTCCAATCCCAAATCCGGGTCCAGCTGGAGCCGCCGTTCGTGCTGCGGTAAATAATCGCATCCGGCCACCACGAATTCAGGGTCGCCACCATGAGCGTATCCGGATGCTGAGCATCCACGGCAAGGCCGCCGTAGCCGTAGTAATCGTCGCTGCTGCTGCTGGCAACCGGGCTGATATTCGTCCACGTGCTTGTCGCCGTGTCGAACTTCCATACCTCGCCCTTCGCGCCGTCGTACGGACCGACGCCGTCGCTGTAAGTAATGTACAGCTTGCCTGTGGAGGAAAGCACGCCGTGATGCGGCAAATACCCTGTCGGCTGTCCGGCAAGCGCCGTCCACGTAGCGCCTCCGTCCGTACTGCGGTAAACGCTGTTCGCTTTATCCGCCACGCCGACGTAAATCGTCTGGGTAGCATTGCCGGAAGAACCCGTTCTCGGGTCGAAGGTGATCCAGGACAATCCGACGATATCGCTGCCGTATTCCTGGCCCGGGTTCTGAATATAAGTACCGGGGTTAGTGAAGCTCGTCACTTTGGACCAGGTGACCCCGTAGTCCGTACTTTTCCAAAGACCGTTCCCGCTTCTGGCCCCAAAGAAAAGAATGCTGTTCTTGTTAGGGTCGATCACAAGCCGTTCGCCCATGGAGCGCCCGGGCATGTTGCCGCCGACCTTGAAAGGCAGCGCCGTAGACTGCCACGTATTCCCCTGATCAGTAGAACGCATAATTTGGCCGTTCGTATCCCAGGCATTCGTGTAAGTGCCCGTAGCCATATACACGCGGTTCGGATCGACCGGATCCGTCGCCAGCGCGTCCACGCCGTTCTTGTTCCAATCGTCCCAGCCTACCGAGTCGGAAATCGATACCCAACTGCTTGTGGCCGCATTCCAGCGGTAAGCCCCGCCGATGTCCGTGCGGGCATAAATCAAATCTTTTTGCTTCGCATTAAAAATAATACCCGGAACAAATCCGCCTCCGGCGCCGGTAACGACATTGCGCCATTGATACGGCTCGCTGCCCGCAGCCTCGGCCTTGGACGGCGCGCTCACAAGCGCCGCACCCAAACATGCAATCAGCGACATGACAACCAGACCTGCACTTGCATACTTTTTCACCATTAATTTCAGCCTCCTTCAAAATAGATTTACTGGATCGGGCTTACCCGCACTCGCTTGAATGCCATTCACCTCCTTTCATATCATGTACGCGCTTTCAAAAAAACTTCCCTTGATGCGGCCGACCGGCCGCCGTCATGCAGCGAAGCACCGCACGCCGGGGCTGCGCGGTACAAACATTATTCTGGCAGATGAGTCTTGTCGATCCCATCTGCCAGTCATTGCAAGCTATTTTGCCGTCTTCCTCGCCTCAAACAGTTCCTGCGCCTTCTTGATCGAGAACGCCGTCACTTCGTCGTAACCGAGGCCCTTGACCTTGCTGATCATTTCCTGCTTCAGCCTGCTGTACTCCGCCTCATCCTTGGCGAATACCATCTTCCAGGAATACTGCTGGATGACGGTGCCGATTTGCGTATTTTTTTGCTCCAGCGTTTTGTCCATGACAAGCGGCGGTTTGCCGGTAAAGCCTTGCGGCGCAACGGCGATCATATTGTTTTTAAGCAAATATTCCTTCGCCGTGAGCGCACCCATCTTGGCTCTCCAGTCGCTGTCCAGCTTGCTCGGATTCCTGCTCAGCGTAGTCGACCACAGACCGTGGTCGTAAGGCTCGTTGAACTCCGGATTGATCAATGTCGGAGCCACCGCAGCGAAGTTGATCTGATTCATGCCGTCTTTGAACGTGCCGCCGCCATATTCGGCGGGAACTTGCGTCGAGGGGTCCTGGTAAGCTTTCCAGCCGAAATCGGTGACAAAAGGCTTGCCGTCTTTGACATCCCAAGTAAGCCCTTTCGGTCCGTTAGGCACAGATGTGCCGCCGCCCGCAGACAGCATCGCGCCCTCCGGCGTGTACATCCAGTTGATGAACTCCATGATGCGCTCAGGGTATTTGGCTTTGGCCCCGATCGACATCACCCAGCTATTCCCGTACTGATTGAAGCCGTAGGAGTAAACCTTCTCGCCCTTGAAAGGCACCAGCGCGAAGCCTTTGCCTTGATCGATCCGCTCTTGCGTGTTGTAGTTGGCGGCGCCTAACCAAGGGAACCAGGAGAACAAAACGCGGCCGTCCTTGTACTTGCCTGCGACATCGTCGAATTTTTGCGACAGCGAGTCAGGATCGACCAGCCCCATCTGATTGGCGTCAAAATACAATTTAAGCGATTTCATATACCAGCTGTCTTCAGAGAGCATGTCATAGTATTTGTCTTCGTCGGCAGCGATCAAAATATTCGTATTCACGATCTCGTCATAGCCGTTCATCGCCGCAAACTGCTTGGCCAGCGTCATTTTGTAGTTGGTGTCCCAATCCGCCCACAAAGAGAAGCCGTACGTCGGCTTGCCCTTTTCGTTTTTCGGTTCAAGCTCCTGCATTTTTTTCAGCACGGGGAGATAATCCTGCGGCGAATTGATCGGAGGCGCGCCGATTTTTTGATACAAATCCCAGCGCAGATCGGGCCCCCATGTCAGTTCCTTGCCTTCGGACGGTCCGGCCTGCTTCACGGCCGCCTGGTTCCCGATGCCGTAAACGGCTTTGCCGCCGCCGAAGGAAACCTTGTTCTTCTCAATCGCCTTCGGATAGCCGGCCACGATATCTTTGCCGTATTTGTCCAGCAAACCGTCTTTAGTCCAGTCATACACCAGACCCGCTTTAATCGCATTGGGGAAGTCCCCCTTGTCATCGCCGAAAATGATCAGGTCTCCCAAATTGCCGGACGCCATCAGCGTGGCAAATTTGTTGCTTCCGCCGTCCAGGTTCGAGGCGATAATGTTAAGCTCGATATTGAATTTGTCCTTCACCACCTTGGCAAACCATCCGGTCTGCTGCCCTGCGAAATTCGCCGTCTCCGAGAAAACGTCGATCTTGTACAACTCCTTTTGAGCCGACGAACCGGACGAGGCGCCGGAGCTTGCCGAGCTGGACGGCGCTAGACTCGCCGTATCCGAACTGCAGGCAGCCATGCTGAAGACGCATACGTTCGCAAGTGTGAACAGCGCTGCCTTTTTCAATGACTTGATCTTCATTTCTTTCCTCCCTATGATCGTTAATCATCTAAATAAACTCCGGTTTTCCACGGAGGAGAACCCTGCCCCAGGTTTTATCGCCATTAACCTTTAACGGCGCCGATCAAAATACCTTTCACGAAAAACCGCTGGAAATACGGGTACACGAACAAAATCGGCAAAACCACAATCATCGTAACGGTCGTTCTGACCGATGTCGTCGTCTGCATATTTTGCAAGTTGATGCTGGACAAATCCTGGGTGCTCTTGAGCAGCGCGACCAGCGAGGCCGATTCGTTCAAGTAGCGGTACAGGATGAATTGCAGCGTATACAGCTTCGAATCGGTAACGAGAAAAGCCGTGTCGACAAACGCATTCCACTGCGCCACCGCGGAAAAAATCGTGATCGTCGCGATAATCGGCGTAATCAATGGGAACACGATGCTGCGGAACAATCGCAGATAGCCCGCCCCGTCGATCGACGCGGACTCCTCCAGCGAAGGCGGGAGCGACTCGATGAACGTTTTTACCAAAATGATGTTAAACGGTGAAATGATCGTCGGCAGCACGTATCCGAGAAAGTTGTTGGTCAAGTGCAAATTATTCATCGTAATAAACCACGGGATGAGGCCTGCGTTGAAATACATGGTGATCACGACCAAACGGTAGGAAACCCGCCTCCCCCACATTTCCTTCTTCGTAAACAGGTAGCCCAAAAATGCCGAAGCCCCTACAGTCAAAATAGTTCCAATCACCGTTCTGGCGACGGAAACAAGCGCAGCGCGTCCTAATCCCTTGATTTTCAAAACCTGAACATAATTGTCGAAATGAATCTGCTGCGGATAAAATGTAATGTAGCCCATAGCGCTCAAATCATTGCCGCTGATCGTATTGATAAACAAGTAATAAAACGGAAACACGCAAAGCAGCGTAAAAATGCCCAGCAGCGCATAATTGATCACATGGAACGGAATGTGCCCCGCCGTCTTTCTTTTGATTGCCATATGCTCATCCCTCGTCAACTAAATAATAGATTCGTCGCGGAACAGTTTGGATAACCCGTTTGCCAAGAACAGCAAAATGACGCTGATGATCGATTTCAACATACTGACAGCGGTTGCAAAAGGGAAATTGTTGCTGAACGCGATGTTGTACACGTATAAATCCAGCACTTCAATCGAATTTTTATTGATCGGATTCTGGAAAGCGAAGTACTGCTCGATGCCATTATTGATAAAATTGCCGATGGAAAGCAGCAGGAGCACAAAAAAGGTCGGCAATATGCCCGGTACCGTAATGTTCCAAATCTTCTGAAAGCGGCTGGCGCCATCCACTTCCGCGGCTTCGTAAAGCTCCTGGTCGATGCCCATGATCGCCGCCAAATACAGGATCGCCCCCCAGCCGAGACTTTTCCACAAATACCAGAGAATCATAGGAAACCAAACGTTCTCGTTGGAGGCGAGGAAATTAATGCCTTTATCCGTAATGCCGAGCTCGATCAGGAGATGATTGACCAGCCCGTTATCGACCGACAACAGCGCGAACGCCAGGGAATAGACGAGAATCCAGCTGATAAAATTGGGGATCGTCGTGAGCGTCTGAACGAGCTTCCGGTATCCGGACGACTTCACTTCCGACAGCATAATCGCAAACACAGCCGGCAAAAATGAAACCGCCATGCCGAGCGTGCTCATCGCCATCGTATTTTTCATGACGCGCATCACTTCTCCCGCCTGCGTAGGATTGGACACGATGGATTGGAACCATTTCAACCCCACAAACGGCGTCTTCGACAAAGGTATGCCGGGGAAATAATCATAGAACGCATAAATCCAGCCGGTCAAAGGCAAATAGCTAAACAGAAAAGTCAACACAAGAAAAGGTAGCGCCATGAAAAATAATTTGTACTTGTTCGGGAACCTCACGCCCAGCCCCGTCCTGTAGCTCTCTTTTTTGACGAGCGTTTTTGAGCTTACTGCCATTCCAGCTTCTCCTTCCAAATAAAGCGATTACAAAATCAAGTTTGTGCTATAATCATAATTTGTTTTCGGAGCTTGCGTAATGTCAATTTTTAAGATCATTTGTGTTCATTTTTTATGTTCTTCCGTCTTAGGTAAAAAAAGGATACTTCCGCATGCGGCGGTGCCGCTTGGAAGTACCCTGGTGTTAGACTGACGTCTGTGCCTTGACCCTGTCCGCCAAAGTGTTCAAATCGTGCCCTTTCAAAGCGCCTTCGATCAGTTCCGGAAGCCTGTCGGGGGAACAGCCGAAGCAAGGAATGCCGAATTGGGACAGCTTCTTCGCTACCGCATCGTCATAAGAAGGTACGCCTTGATCGGATAATGCAAGCAAACAAATGACCTTCACACCGGCCTGGTGCATATCTGCGAGGCGCGCCAGCATTTCGCTGCGATTGCCGCCTTCATACAGATCGGATACGAGAATGAACAGCGTTTTCTTCGGCTCAGCCACAAATTGTTCGCAATACGCGATCGATTTGTTGATATCCGTTCCTCCGCCGAGCTGAATGCCGAACAGCATGTCGACGGGGTCCTCCGCGCATTGCTCGCTCAAATCGACAACCTCGGTGTCAAAAGCGACCACCCGCGTATCCAAAGCCGGCATGCTCGCAAAGATCGAGCCTATAATAGAGGCGTAAATGACCGAGCCCGCCATCGAGCCGCTTTGGTCGATATCCAGAATGACCGTCCATTCCTTGCTTCTGCGGGCACGGTCGTAGAAATACACTTTTTCCGGCAGCAGCAGATTGCGCTCTCTGTCGTAGTGCTTCAGATTTTTGCGGATCGTCGTATTCCAGTCAAGCCCCGTAACCGAAGGCAGCGGGCTATGCTGTCTGCGGTTCAGCGCCCCTGTCACCGCCCGCCGCAAATCCTGGGACAGCCGTTTGACGATCTCGTCCACGACCGCCTTGACCAATTGCCTGGCCGTTTCCTTCGTCTTCTCGGGGATTTTCCCTTTGAGCGCCATAAGCGTAGCGACCATTTGAATGTCCGGCTTGACCTGGGACAGCAGCTCCGGCTCGAACAGCAGCTGCTTCAGCCCTTTGCGTTCAATCGCGTCGGATTGGATGATCGAGACGATGTCCGAGGGGAAAAAGGTGCGGATATCGCCCAGCCATTTCGCCAGCCTGGGCGATGACGGCCCCAATCCCGCCGCTCGCGATCCTCCGCTTCCGGCAGCGTCAGCGGCGAAAGATCCCGCCGTATCGTCGTAAATGGCGGCAAGCGCCTCATCCATCATCGCCGCCTCGTCGTCAAGCCTGCAGCCGCCGTACGACTGCAGCTTCTCTTCGGAAGCGGCGCCCAGAATCAGCCGCCACCGTTTCAATTGTTCTTCGTCTGCTTTTTTCATAGGCTACAAGTCTCCAAAATCGAAATCGTTGAGCTCATCCAGCGTCTCCTTTTCTTCCTCGCTCAGCGGACGCTGCAGCACAGCGCCCGTCTCGTCCGGGCTGACGCCCCAAATGTCGCCCATCATTTCGGCGACGGCCGCTTTCTCCCTCGGCTCAAACGCGCCGAAAGCCCGGCGGAGAAACACGAGGGAACGCTGGAAAGGCTCCTTCTCCAGCGATGCGATGTAGGTGTCGAGCTGCTGCCACAGCGAGACCCGGGACAACAGCGCATACCGGTTGCGCATCGACAGCCCCTCGAACCAGCCCGCTCCCAGATCGACCGGGATGCCGGGCGACAGCCTGCGCGAAACTTCCTCCGCACACTTTTCATCGGAAATCACGTTCCGCTCCAGCAGGATGGCAAAAGCGAACCCCGACAGCTTCGCATTGCGGTCGTCCCGTGAGGAAAGCTCCAGCAGCTTTTTCAGCCAAAGCTCATCGTCGACCGCTTCATAATGGTCTTGGGAAATGCCGTGCAGCGCCTGAATCGCTTTGACCATGCCATGGGCCGCGTCATCGTTGCATGCCGCAGCATCGACCAACAGCAGCGTTCCCCGCAAAAACAACTGCTGAAGCAGCGGAACCAGCGTCTCCGTCTCAATGCGCCGCACCGATCCGTAGCGGATCAATACGGACAGCTCGTAGGCCGCGGAAGCGATCTGCTCGAAGCTTCCGGCATCCACGGCGAGCCGCTGCAGCGCGGCTTTGGCCTGCTCCATCAGCTCCGTCAAACCGCAATCGCAGGCCAGACGGATCATGCGGGAAGCCTCCGCGATATCGCCGCAGCCTTCGAGGCGCTCCTTCAGCACGAACGCGGCCGCAAGCTCGATCGTTTCACCTTTCAACGTGGATTCCACCGCTTGAATTTCCGCTTCCGGCGTCCAATGCAGTACCCAGTGCTCGGCCCAGGACGCCGAGTCCTGGTTGACCTTCTGTTTCCGGGCAAAGCTGATGCCCAGCAGCTCCAGGCGGTGCAGCAGAACCGAGCGGTGTAAATCGAGATACGCCGCCTCCCCGGACTGCACTCTGCGGTTTTCGCGCAAATCCAGCTCCAGCGCCGCTGCTACCGCCGATTTGTACTTCTCCAGCTTGAGCCGCTTCAGTTCCCGGTTCAAATCATCCTGAACCGGCGTTTGGCTGACTCCTTCCGGCAAGCTTCCGATTGCCGTGCCGACGTCCGTCCTGGCCAGAGCCTCCGCGATGGCGGAGAACTCTCCGTAGCCAAGCGTGACGGTCGCCGCATCGCGCAAGTCTTTCCAGGTCGGCAAACTGCCGTCATGCAGAGCGGCAAGCGCCTCGGCCAGCCGCACGCCTTCGATCAGCGAAGCCGTCGACCGGAAAGTTCCGTGCTCCCGAAGGTGCGCCGCTACCTGGGAAAAGTACAAGGAGGGCAGCCTGTTCAAATCCCCCTGCCGCAAGCACTGCCAAAACAGCTCAAAATAAGCGGGGGCCTGATTCCCGGCTCCATAACCGGAGTGTGTGGACAACTTATAGTACGAGTAAGGCATCAAGGTCAGCTTGGTTGAAGCTTTGGGCAGGCTTGCCATCTCTTCATCGCTCATGCACGGGAAGCGGAAATCCATCGCCGAAGCGTGATGAGCGCCCGTAATGACGACAATGTTCTCGGGCTTGTGCCCGGACTCGATGGCATCCTTTATTTTGCGCCTCATATAAGCTTCGCGAATCTCGTTGTAGGCGGCATCGGCCGGTGCGGACCGCCATTCCTCCCGTTCGGTCAAGCCGCGCATCTGCGCCGAAAATTGGTACACCGCTTTGCGGTACGCATCCTTGTTCGCGTTATGCTCAAAATGCCGCTCCCAGAACGACTCGTAATCCGGTTCATCCTCCAGTTCGGCAAGCTGCCGGTAGAGCCCGTTCTGGTACCGGGCAAAGCTGAAATCACCGCCGCTCTCATCCGCCGCTGCATCGTCCCCTGCCGAACGCCTTTTTCTTTGCTCATAAAGCGCCAGTGAAGTCTCCGACGGCAGATCGATGAAAGCCGCGTGCGCCTTGTTTCGCACCGCCCACTGAAAAGCCTGATATTCCGGCGAATAATCGGCAAAAGGATACAGCAGCGTCCGAACGGGCAGTTGGTCCGTATAAGCCAAAATGGCCACCGGCGGCACGACGCCCCGCGCCGTCAACTGACCGATGTACCCGCTCGCATCGGCGGGCCCTTCAACGAGGACGGCCGTCGGCTTCACTTCGTCCAGAAAAGCGAGCAAATGATAAGCGCCCGCAGGTGATAAATGCCGTATCCCGAATACGTGGAACCCCTGCCCGCGGCTTAATTGTTCATCTCCGAGCACGCGTAGTACAGATTTCTCCATGTCGATCCCCGCTTTTTCATTACATTTTCCAAATATTCCTTCCAGACGAGGCGGTCCTTCTCTTCATCCTTCACAATAGCCCCTTGCAGCCCGGCGGCAATATCCTCCTCGCTGATCTGCCCGCTGCCGAAGCTGGCCGCAAGCGCCATGCTGCCGGTTAACAGCGAAATGGCTTCCGCCGTCGAAATAACCCCGCTCGGCCCTTTCACCTTCTCCTTGCCGTCCAAAGTCATCCCGCTCCGCAGCTCGCGGAAAACCGTAACCACCTTGCGCACGGCTTCCTCGTCCGGCAGTGCGGCCCGGAGCTCGTAGCTCGCGGAAATTTCACCGACGCGCTTGCGAACGATCTCCACCTCCGTATCGATATCCGAAGGCGACGGTAGAACGATGATGTTGAAACGCCGTTTGAGCGCCGCCGACATCTCGTTCACACCGCGGTCGCGCGTATTGGCCGTAGCGATAACGGAAAAGCCGCGCGCTGCCGACATTTCCCTGCCCAGCTCGGGAATCGAGATCGTCTTCTCCGACAAGATCGAGATTAACGCATCCTGCACCTCCGAGGCGCAGCGCGAAATTTCTTCGAACCGGGCAATGCCGCCGGTCTCCATAGCGCGGAAAATCGGGCTTTTGATCAGCGCCTGATCCGACGGTCCTTGAGCGAGCAGCATCGCGTAGTTCCAGGAGTAGCGGATTTGCTCCTCGCTCGTCCCCGCCGTGCCCTGAATAACCTTGGAAGATTCTCCATGGATCGCGGCCGTGAGATTTTCGGAAAGCCACGATTTCGCCGTTCCGGGCTCCCCGATGAGCAGCAGCGCCCGGTCGGTCAGCAAAGTGGCGATCGCCATCTCCACCAGTCGCCTGTTGCCGATATATTTCGGCGTAATCGCCACGCCTTTGACATTTCCGCCGGTCAAAAAAGTAAGCACCGCTTTCGGAGAAAGCTGCCAGCCGGCGGGCTTGGCATCCTGGTCGAATTTTTTCAACGCTTCAAGCTCCTCCGCGTACAGCTTTTCGGAAGGCAATCTTACGACATTTTGTTTTTGATCCATCCCCATATTCCCATTCCTTTCTCCTCTTGTTCCGATGGCCCCGCTTGTTCCGATTCCTCCGGCTTGGCGGCTGCCGCTTCCGCGATGTCCAGCAGCTGCTGTTTCATTCCTTCATAGGAAAGGCTTTCCGCGAATGCCCGCAATCTCTCCGCGTAGTTTCGGGGCAGCGAGGCAAGCAGCGCGAGCTGCGTGCGGTCCAAATAATAGAACTGCTTGGCGCCTCCGCCTTCGAGAACGCTCATCAACATTTCCGCAGCGTCCCGGTATCCGATTCGGAAAAGCGCCAGCAGCATATTCACTGTTCGCGACCGGTTGAAGTTCGGGGTCTGTTGGCATTTTTTGATCAAATAATCCGCGACTTTGTCATCTGCATCCGTGGCAAGCCTGCAAACCAGCTCTTCCTCATCCAGCTTCACGAACAACCGCACCCATCTCGGATCCCATCCCTGCATCTGACTGCCGACGGCTCCGCGTGCGGGATTGCCCCGCAATTGCTGCTCCAAGGTTGGCGTGATTTCATGAAAAGAACGAATCAGCTCCTTGGCCGCAGGCTGCCGCTTATCCTTGAGATCATGGCAAAAGCGTTCATAGACGTCCTCTGCGGGCAGGATCTTCACCGCCGCTTTGAAGCCGTAGGCGATGAACTTGCGGTTATGCGCTTCATGCAGCGTAACCGCAAAGCGGTCGGCTTCCGGCAAATCCAGCCGCAGCAGCAGCTCCGCTGCGGCCTCCTGGGCGGCTTCCGTCTCCGGTACGATAAACGCCGGGGCTGCCAGCAGCTTTTTCAATAATTCAACAACTTCCGGCACTCTCTTTCCACGCAAGCTGTGAATAGCCGCGAGCAGTTCGTCCGCTGCGCTTTGCACGTCCGTTTTCCGGACTATTCGTTCCAATGCGCTCTCCGCGCTGCCAATGACCGAAAGCGTCAGATCGTTGGCTTTGCACAGCTGCACGGGTTCGATCGCGATGTCCCGGTCCCTGGAATGGAGCGCCCGGTACAGGCGGGCGATCGCTTGCTCTGTCCCAAGCCGGGACAACGCGAACAAGGCCGCTCTGCGGATTTCCTTTTTCCTGTCATCCGCTTGCTCCAATATAAACTCTTCCTGCTCGAGATACTCGCCGAGAAGCTCGATGGCGGCGGAGCGCACTTCCGCCGAGCCTTCCTTGGCTGCCTGCAGGAGAAGCTCCAGGCTCGCTTGTTGAAGCAGATCGTGGATCATCTCAAGCCTGCGGGCGTCGCCCTTGCCTCCATCGATCCTGAACTGCCGCTGCAGCGCCGGAAGAGCTTCCTTCCCGTAGGCCGGCAGCACATTGCGCTGCAAATACTCAGGAATCTCGGCGTAACTGTCGTCCAGAGCGCTTACCGCAGCGGATACGAGGCGAAAATCTTCGAACAGCCCTTCCTCGTAAGCCTGGCGGATCTGTTCCCATCTGCCTTGCCCCTTCGTCGTCAGCGCTTCGATGACAGGCTGCAGCTTCCTGTACGGAACGCGGGTGGAAAGCCTGGCATCCGTGCCTTCGACCGGGACAAGCTCGCCCTCCGTATCCGTCTTGCCTTGCGTGTACAGGACGGAGTTCAGCAGCGTCCCCAGCTCAAGCAGTCTGGCCGCCGAACTGCCCGCCTCCGCTTCAAGCACCCCGCCGACGGCTTGCGCCAGCCTGTTGAACACGGGTGCGGATTCGCCGAGCTTTTGCAAGGAGGGAAGCATTTTTTGCAGGCGCAAATCCCCCGCCGCCATCCCGCTTCCCGCTATAAACAAGCGCCGCACCTCATGCTGCAGCTCGAATAAAATGTCTATACTCATGGATTCGTCTCCCAGCTTCAGTTCTTGTCATCAGTACAGCAATCGAATGACCTCGTTCGGAGTGATAATGCTAAGAGGCTGCGCCTCCAACCGGTTGTTCCGCATGTTATGCCCGAACATAACCAGAACCGCCTGCCGCTTGGTCCATTCGCTATTCAGCATAGGCAGCAGCGATACGGCCGGCTGGTCCAAATAGGCGATATCCGCAAGAGGGAGCCGCTTGCCCTGTTCATCTATGAGGACATACGTATCTGCGGTCCGCTGGATTTGGTCCGCATACAGCAGCATGACCGGATGCTTATCGGAAAGCGGATTTTTGATCTGGTTTTTCACCTGCTTGATCGTTTCCGGCCATGACTTCCGGGCATGGGCGCGAATCGCCGCATAATCCGCCGCTCCGGCTTCGCGAATCGTCGCTTCCTCCCAGCGCACTCTGGCATTCAGCTCCCCGGGGTATTGAAACAACTCCTGGGCGCACGCCACCTGAAAAAAGGAATCGTCCTCGCGTATGTACTTCGCTGCGCGAAAAGGCCGGTACGTCCGCGTGGTATGAATTTGGCCTGTCTCCAGATCGCACCAGAACCCCTCATCGACGTACTCGCCCCGCGCCTGATCGGTATAAGAGCGAAAAGCCAGCTGGAGCAGCTCGGCGTCCTTGCGGACACGCCCATGTTCCCGAAGTTCGGCAAGCTGCCAGGCATGGCCGATTCCTTCCTCCAACGTCGTCTCCGTATCCATGGGCGCATCAGGGTTCTCCAGCCTGTTCTGCAGATGCTCTCTACCCTTCCTGATCAGCGTCTGCAAAACCGTCAGGCGCTCCATCGCATTCGAGTACACGGATTCCCTGTCATCCTCGGACCGGAACTGAAACGCCAGGCCGCGAAGCTCCGTCTGAATGCCCGGGATGTAGTAGTTGCCGAGCTGCTTCGCCTGATCCTCGACAGTTTGCAGCGCCTTCCGGTCCACGCTGCCCAGTCCCGACTGCACCAACTGCAGCACCAGCTTCTCCGCGATGGCGATGCCTTCCAACTGGGCGGCTATTTTTTTCGCCAGCGCCGACTTATTTGTCTTGCGCTTGGGAGCCGGGCTATCCGGACTGTCCGGGCTTGCAGCCGCGCTCTTCTTTTCCTCCCGCTTCTCGGCCTTCTCCCGTTTTTCCAATATATCCGCAGGAATGGGAGCCGTTTCGAATGGTTTCCCAGCCGCATAAGCGTACATCAAACCCAAATTATGCTTGCAAGGAAACTGCCGGCTCGGACAAGTGCAGCGGAACACCGGGCTTCCTTCTTTGATCCAATCGACCGAGCAGCGATACGGCTCTTTCCCGCTGCCCTTGCACTCTCCAAAAATGAGCGTCCCGTCCTCCGACCGGCCAAGCAGCGGAAAACTGTTTTTCTTGACCAAATCTTTGCCGTTCTTAATCGCGCTGCTGTTCAGCGCCAGACTGTCCACATACGCTTCCGTTACATTCATGATCGCATACCTCTCATAACTTGGTTATACAAACAGTTTCCACACAGTTCCTGGATTTCCTTTATGAAGAATATGAATTTCACGTGACCGCTAGAATGCAGGAAGCCTACTCGTGAAAAGACTTCCAGAACGCTCCCTGCTTATCGATGTACGCATCCAGGTCCGCCAGCGGAATGCGGAAGGTGATAAAGCCCGCCGAATAAGGACCCATATCGTAAGGGTAGAAATAAATGTTCAGCAATTCATTGTCGATATAAAACTTTTGATCCTCCGCGATGCCCTTGAAATCCCGCACAGCTTCCGGGAACATGCCCATCTCGTCCGCATCGCGCTCCATCTGGACCCGCATCAGGCTGCTGATTTGGCCAAGGTAATCTTTGCCCGGCTGGAACAAATCCGGAAGCCGGTAGACGTCGCCTGTGCGAATATTGACGTGAGTATATTCCTGATAAGGCATACCGTGCGCAGCGCCGTAGTTGTAAGAATCACCGCTAGAATCTACAACAAGCAGATCCTTCTTGAACATTTGGACCGAGAAATCGCCTTCCGTATTGGTCCATATCTCATCGACGATGGTCGCATCCGCCGAAGATTTTGGTTTAAACTCATCATTGATCCGCTTTTGCACGGCGGCATCCTGCAGCCCCTCGATAACCGGATAGTAAAACAGGTCATTGCGGTGCGGTCTTACTTTGGCTTCCTTCAAAACGGCGCCGCCGCCCAGCTCTTTACGATACTCGGCCTTCCAGACGACTTGGCCGTCCTTGGTTACGTATTGCAGTCGGTTGTCCACATCGGCATAAATCAGACTTTGATTCAGCTTGATTGACCCTATTCCGCGGATGACCGGCAGCGTCTGCACCTTTTGCCCCTTTTCGTCGATGAAATAGGAATCCAGCCCATCGCTTACGCCGCTGTAACCGTCCTGAAATTCGGACACCTCGTCGAACTTGTATTCCGTCACCTGCTTGCCGTCTTGGTCGAACAAGGCGAATTTGTATAATGCCTTATCTTCGATTTCAGGATGGAGGTAGTCCTGCCGGGCGACCTTCCACAGCGTTTTGCCGATGTATTCGATGGCGCCGTATTGGGGCGGCAGCACGTATTTGCCCTTCGCATCGATAAGCCCGGTTTCCGCACCGTAGTTCACTTTGACGACGGCCCGATTTTCATGGAAAGCATCCGCATCCCCGAATGTATCGGCAATAGCCAGACTGCCGCTCTCATCGAAATAACCCCATTTGGAATGATCCGTCATTCTGACCGGGGCCATCCCGTTGGAAAACGAGAGCAAGCTTTTGGCCTGATACGCACCCAACTGCTCTCCTTTTTCGCTGATTAACAAATATTTACCGTCCAGTGTTTGCACAAGCGCCTTGCCCTCTTGAAAAGCGTTCGCATACTTGTACTGCGGCTGTATCAGGAATGCCCCGGTTTTGTCGATATATCCGAACTTCCCGTCTACCTTGACGGCCGCTTTGCCCTCGGCTATGGAGTACAGGTCGCCCTCCAATACCTTGACCTTTTGACCGCGTTCATCGAGAAGTACGATTTGTTTCGACTCGGTCTCGGCCGCAAAGCCGCCTTCAAACTCCTTGATACTTGTGTAAACCGGATTCAGCAAACAATTGCCGGACCGGTCGATCATCCCGTACCTATAGTCGTACTCTTTCCCAAGGATTCCTACCACTGCAACGCCTTGCTTCGAAAAAAATTCCGCGGTATCGAAAGCCGGCTCTATAACCGGTTTCCCCTCCTGATTCATATACCCCCATCTTCTTTTATCGTCCAAAACATAATAAGGATAAAGCTCCTCTGCCGCTTTTGGCGTCGCTATCGCCGGCACGGGCGCGGGCGTTTCGCCGGATACCGCTTTTTCCGATGACAAGCATCCGGATAACAAAATCAAACTTGCCATTGCAAAACATACGGACCACTGCTGCACGAATGTTTTCAAACAAATCCTCCTGACATTGGCTATGTTGCGGGAATCGGCGGAATCGGCGGGAGCGCCGGAACCGGGCCGCCTTGTCTGTTTTATCGGACAAGGACCCAGCAAAATACCGCCATACTCTCTGCCATTGTACCATAACATGGAACGATGGCAGAAAGTAACCAGAAAGTAACCAGCATCATTGCTCATTGCGGCATTTGATTTTATATTCAGCGTCCTCTCTTCCAAGGCATTTTTTTCGTACTTTGCAATGGCTTGTTCCATATCCCCACCTCAGCTTGTAAAGATAACATCACCAATTATAGTACCAGCTTCGATTTTATTATGTGTACGCCAATACGTATAGGCATGAAATACCTGTTATAATAAGTTGATGAGCCATTTAGTTGTCACGGGTATACAATATCAATTCAAGGAGAAACCGAGATGGAAATTTTAAAATTACATCCCAATGAACAGCCTCCAATGGAGCTGCTTTTATTAGCCGATCCTTCCCAAAAACTAGTTGGCGAATATATACAACGCGGCGAATGTTTCGTGGCCAAAATGGACGGCGGCATCGTAGGCGTATATGTCCTGCTGCCAACAAGGCCTGAGACAGTGGAAATCGTCAATATTGCGGTTGATGAGAACCATCAAGGCAAGGGCATTGGGAAACAGCTGGTGAACCATGCCATTCAACGTGCAAAGTCGCTCGGTTATAAAACGATTGAGATCGGCACCGGCAATTCGGGCGTGGGACAGCTGGCTCTTTATCAAAAATGCGGCTTTCGAATAACCGGAGTCGACAGAGATTTTTTTATCAGACATTACAATGAACAAATATTTGAAAACGGGATCCAAGTTGTAGATATGGTACGCCTGTCGCAAGATATATAAATTTCGATAATGGAGGGTCACAGGGTTGACTTTAGAGATTGGGAAGATTCAGGAAATATACCGGTACCCAGTAAAATCATTTGCAGGAGAGCGTTTGGAAGCTTGCAACATCGATTCGTACGGATTATACGGCGACCGTTTTTGCGCTTTTTACGATGAGACGCGGAAGGGATGGGAGAGCTTTATTACCGCCAGAAAAATCCCCAAAATGCTCGCCTACAAGGCAAAGCTCGTCGATGAGGAAATACGTGTTACATCTCCTGACGGGCAGTCCTTCGGCTGGAATGAAGAGCTGCTGAACGAAATACAGACCTATTCCAGAACAAAAATGTCCATGACGGCCTACAGGGCCCAGAACCCGGAGAACCCCGAGCTTATGTCGGTCGATTCGGCCAGTGTCCTGATCATTACGGACTCCACATTGCGCAAGCTGGAAACGATTTGGGGAAAGAGCCTCGATCATCGCCGGTTTAGAGCAAACTTGGTCATCTCCGCCCGCGACAATACATTGTCCGAAAGCGACTGGATCGGCAGGAGATTGTCGGTGGGCGGTGCGGAATTGCAGGTCGATCAGTTTTGCGAACGTTGTTCCATGATTACCATTGACCCGGACACGCTGGAACGCGACCCTTCTCTGCTCAAAAAAGTAAACGAAGAGATGAATTTGACGTTCGGCGTATACGCTTCGGTAACCAGGACAGGCCAAATTCGAGTCGGTGATAAGGTGTTTTTGTAAATTCAAAAGAATAGAGACAAGGCGCGCAGCGCTTTTGGGGAATCGAAAGCGCTGCGCGCTTTCCTGCTCACGGACGTTTCCCTGGAGACGGAAACCATTTCGGCCTTTTACGCCAAACGGTGACCCATTGAAATCTTTTTCCGTCAGTCCAAAAAGAACCTTGGGTTTAACACGTATCAAGTTCGTTCCGCCATCGCCTTTATCCGTCTTTATCCACCTATGGGCTAAGTAAACCTATTCTGACTTAAAGTATCCACTTGCCCCTTATACGTATCCTCCTGCACAAACAGCCTCATACTCGGATCATACCAGCGAGCCCTTAAATATTGTTGGTACGAGTTCAGTTTCGTTTTCCAGTACTATCCATATAGCTTACCACATCACCGTGTCCGTTTTATCTGTGGTACCTTTAAGAAAAATAAACGGCAGTAATTAAAATCATTACTACCGTGGGGTGTCTGTATTTAATTTTAATGCTGCTGTTCCTTTAGCTTCTCAATATCATACTTGGCGAGGAGGCATTAAGTTATATTTTAAAAAGCGGAATTTCTAATTCGCTCTGAACAAAACTCATATCAGAGTCTCTAGATACTAATATGAGATCATTAACCAGGGCTGTAGCAATAATAAGGGCATCAGGGGTTTTCAACTTTCGTCCCTTGCTCTTCTGATCCCTGCGAATAGAGCCGGCCAGTCTTGCAATGTCAGAGGTGACATCTATACATCTTCTGGTTGTAAACAACTTCTCTGCACGAAGTTGTTCCTCAGGTTTTAACCCGGCAAATACTTCACATTCTGTAATTGTAGAAAAGTAAATCTGCATTTTATCACGAGAGGCTTGCTGAGCAAAATCGATAACATTACCTTCATTCATAAGAATGGCAATCGCAACATTCGTATCCAACAAATAACCCTGGCTCATGAATTCCATTCCTCGCGTGATCTGTTCACTTCATCAAGAAGTTCCTTGCCTCGTTCAGGAGATAATGCCCCGGCTGCTTCCAAAAGATCATCAATTGAGTAATCGTCCTCTTGAGCTTCCACTGTCTGTTTCTCGAGGTCAATCAAAATACGCGAATTATTTATATTGAGTTTTTGAAGGATGGATTTAATTACACTGACTGTTTGTTGATCCATTTTTTTGGGGATCATTTTTATCCCTCCATTAACGTGTTTATTAAATTCATTATAACATATCTGCTGCTGGTTCAATAATTATGCCGCTTGTGACCCGCGATTGCTTTATTCAATCCCACCTTATTGAATAACTACCCGAAATGCTCCTGCGATTGTGAGTTGTGAATTGGCTCGCACCAAATTCTCCAAATAGCCTAAAAAATAGATGTACTCTTCCATTATAATTTTTCCTTCAAGGAAAAATACGAACAGCGACAGCGTTAACCGAATCCGGTCCCAAGGCCCGGCTTCAATATGCTCGTAGATATCGCTGCTTTGAAAATATCGCAATGCCTTCCCCTCTGCCAGTTCCACAATTTCTTGCATGGACTGCATGTTTGATATTTTCATTAAAGTGGAATTAAATTGTTCTTGATCTTCTTTGGCAGGATACATGGAAAACTGGCCTTGAAGAAAGTCATACAACTGTTCCAGCACTACGGATTCTTTTAGCATAAACTGAATTTTCTCTTCATGCTCATGGCATGTAAACAAAGACATATCCATCTTCTCACTTAGCTTCGCAGCTACATCATTTTCTGTTAAACCAAACTTCTGCAATCGTTCCTTACCTACGGTTATACGATGGCAAATGCCCAATTGAAGATATTGTCCCATACACGTTTGCCTCCCAAGCTCGACTATTTACTAAACCCGTCACCAATCGGATTGTTCCTTTAGTTAACAGGACAGGATTGTAAAACATATTTCAATTATGTAGAATTATTGTAACAAATAAAAGAATGGAATTTCTCCCCATGTATAAAGCCATTTTGGATAACAAAATACTGATTATATATCTCGTCTGCTACTTTTTGTTTGAATTGATCAGGACGATACACGCGCTGAACTCCTTGAACGCTCCTCCGTTGAAAGCGCATCTGCGCAAGTTGAGGACGAAGCAGAGTTTCTTTTCGTATTTCGCTTTTCCTAACTCCAGACAAAATGTGATCAAACGCTACCACGCTTACACATATTTGACTACCGACCAGTTGAAAGTGATTCAAATTTACCTGAAAGGGAAAGATTCGGATAAAGGCGTCATTTATCCATTTATCGATATTTTGATTAAATCCGTCTTTCCTCTGCTCGTTTTCTTTATCGGTCTTGTCCTGACTGCAACACTTAACGGCATTAATTTGCTCACCAATAATAATCCCGCTCCCGCGAACTCCACCGTATTGATGGGCATCATTTTGGCAATCGCCGCTTTTATTAATCTGATTTGGTACCGGCTCCGCAAAAAGAGCATCAAAAACAATATCCATATCATCGAGCAGGTGCTGAAAGACAGAGAAAAAGGCGGCAGCAGCCCCCTGTTTGCAAAAGGGCAAATTCTCCGCTCCTCCGCCGATTTTGAAAATGCGATGTTTTTCGCTGTCCCCGTCTCCGTCTGGCAAAACAACGAAATGACCGGTTACGGCGGCACCATCGACAGGCACATGAGCGATGCCGTGTTCATCAACGGCGAATACTTCCCAAAAAGCGGATTCGAGTTCCGCATCAGGGGTTATAAGCGCTAAGTTGCAGGCGGACTGCCCGCCCTCCCTATGCGAATTACTGCAAAAACAAAACATACACAGCCATAATTCCCGAATCGGCGAGCACATGACACACGATCGAGCCGAGCAGCGATTTATGGGACAAACGCAGTAAGCCCCAGAAAACACCCGCGGCAAAAACCGGAATAACCGTCAACAAGTTGTACGGCCAGTTAAACAAAGGAATGACAGAAAGCAAATGATACGCGCTATACCACAGCGAAGTTGCTAAAAGGCTCTTCGCTCTGCCATATTTCCCCTCCAACTTGTGAAGCAAATAACCGCGCCAGTACAGCTCCTCCAGAATCGGATTCAAAATGATGAGTACCAGGATCAACCACACCGTCTGGCTGCCCGTAAAGTTCCATTTCAGAAGCAACTCCTGCAGCCTGGCGGCATCGAACAGACGATCATGAAAGAAATATCCTCCGGTCACAATCGCCAAAAAACAAGCGGCCCCGGAACCGGCACCCAGAAGCAAATTAATGCGGTGAAAACAAATCCCCCACTGTCGAAGCGTCACTGCTAGCGCTTGTTTTCTGCTCAATAAGATCTCTATGAATGGGACGCCGAAAAGCCAGCCATAGAAAAGAGCAAATGTCAAAGGCACGCTGCTCATGGCCTGCAAGCCGATTGCGATCATAAAAGTCGGGCCTAGCAACAAGATGATTACATTCATCGTCTCCTCCACGGCAGCTTTTGTCATAACATCAATAGGCTCATTGTATCCGGTAAGATGAGACGATTGTAGTACTATTTTTCGCTAGTACCGCGAGGTTACGCAAAAACGGCCATCCTCCCGCATCGGAGAATGGCCGTCCTTTTTATTCGCCCTCGTCCTCGGGCGTTTCTTCCGGGGCTGCCTTCCGCCAAGCCGGCTCATGCTTGCTGACGTTTCTGCCCAGCATCATGCCTGTGCCGAGCGCGGTGCAGGCAAGCGGCTGCTCGGCGATATGTACGGGAACCCCGGTCTCCTCCCGGATGCGCGCATCGATTCCTTCCAGCAAGGCGCCGCCGCCGCACAAAAGGATTCCTTGCTCCAGCACATCCCCGGCTAGCTCGGGCGGGCATTGTTCCAGCGTCGTGCGGATCGCCTCGATCAGCATGAACAGGAAATCGTCCACAACTGCGTAGATTTCCTTGGAGGACAGCCGGATCGAACGGGGCAACCCGTCGAGCAGATCGCGCCCGCGTACCTCCAATGTTCGTTCCGGGGCGTAAGGGTTGGCCGTGCCGATCTCTTTTTTGATCGTCTCGGCAGTCCGCTCTCCGATCTCCATATTGTACTGCCGCTTCACATAATCCATGATGTCCTGGTCGATAGACATGCCCGCCCGCTGAACTTTGTGGCTAGTCACAATGCCGCCGAGCGACAGCACGGCCAGTTGGCAGCTGCCCCCGCCGATATCGAGCACCAGATGCCCGAGCGGCTCTTCAATCGGGATTCCGGCGCCGAGCGCGGCCGCCAGCGGTTCCTCGACGGCGATTGCTTTATTGGCTCCTTTATGGACAATTGTCTGTTCAACCGCCCGCTTCTGGACATTCGTAATGCCGCAAGGGACTGAAATGTATACTTGAGAACTCCGCAGGAAAAACGAGCGGCCCTGAATTTTTTTTATAAAACGCTGAATCATGCTGCTTGTCATGTCAATGTTGGCAATGACGCCATTTCTCAAAGGATACGTGATGTCCACATGTGCGGGAGCCCGTCCGATCATCGCCTGCGCTTCCGCGCCTACGGCCAGCAATTCGCCTGTGCTCTGGTGAAAAGCGACAACAGACGGCTCGCTGAGCACGATGCCCTTCCCCTTTTCGTAGATGACCGTATTGGACGTTCCCAAATCGATCCCGTACAACTTATCAAATCGCTTCAACAAATGAAACTTCCCCCTTCGTTTCGGATATCTATGCTGTTGTGGAGGGTAGATCAAACGGAGATACTATAATATTCTGCGCGGACCGCAAATTTGTGGGGCAATCCGCTGAAATAGCCAGCAAACAAGCGATAAACGCCGAAAAAAGAAAGCTCGGGACTGCTTTCCCAAGCTCTTATTCGGCAGGAATTATTCATAAATAAACTTCGACCAATCCGATAAAACTTTATTAAATTCTTTTTTTAGTTCCTCAAACCTCTTATCTTTTTTATCGCTGCCAAACCAGCATGATACTCGTTTAAGAGAAGTATTTTTCAAGACAGCCATATAATCCTCCGGTTGCATGTTGTTCGCAGCTATATGGGAGAATTCCTCTAATGCAGGCGCCGATTCCAAGCTGCTAACATCCTTAAGACCTTTCATACTTTCCAGACGTATCCTTCTCAGCTTTGTCAGATTCTCGAACGAAGGCAACTTTTCAACATTAGGCAAAGATTGTAAAAAGAGGTTTTGCAAACCGTTCAATGCGGAAATAAATCCAACATCGGATAACCCTCTAATCAGCCACAATTCCAGATATTTAATATTCGTTAAACCTTCTATTGCTGAAAAGTTATTAATCCCCCCGAGCTTTATATCCAACGACCACATCTTCTTTAACGGGACTAAGTAGTTCAAATCCGGTGTTGTTATCGACCTCAATGTGACATCTTCCAAATTTGTTAGGCCACTGAGAACTTCAATATTTTTACGTTGTCCTTCTATATAAATTTCCCTTAACTTTGCGAACCTTGATAACGGAGCCAAGTCTGGTTTCTTTGATTTTGTTGCTCCAAGAACCAATCGTTCCAAAGTATCTGGAACTTCATTTAGAAAGTCGAAGTTTGCAAGTTTAAATATACCTATCCCTAACTCCTTCAAATTTCTCAAACGGGCTAAATGATGCATCCCTTGTGCGTCCATTAAACAGTCTGCCGTAAATCGCTTGAGATTCGGTAATGAAGAAACAAAGCTTAAATCGCAGGTAGAACTGTAAAACCCATATGCTCGAAGACAAATGTCATCTCTAACGGAAAACAATAAATCGTTAAGTAACCGGAAAGTTGCAGGGTCAACTTCATTGGAGAATTGAACAACTTTTATAGAGCTGTCAGCTGCCAGAGATTGTACTTCTTCTTGATTTAACGACTGACGAATATCAACTCTATCTTTAGAAATTTGAGTGAACATATGGCACCTCTTGTGCTTAATTATCGCAACCCATTATACCATATACCGGTATTCGCCAAAATAAAACGGCCGCCGGCTCTCAAAGCCAAGCGGCCGTTCCCATATTTCTTTACTTGAGCTGGTTCAGGCGCTCTTCCAGACGGTCCCAAGTTTCGGTGATGCCTTGGAGCATGCCCATGTCCATGACGGTCTTGAGAGCCTCCGCCGACACGTATTCGCCACGGTTGACCAGCTTCGTCTTACCGCCCAAATCGATGAATTCCAGCGTGACCTCAGTCGACGGCATGGAGTCGTTCGAATTGCCTTCGGCATCCGAGAAATAATCCCTGTAGGCGATTTTCTCCGGCTCGGCAATCTCTTTATAAACCGCTTTGCCCCAAGATTCCATTCCGAAAAATTGACCCTGGTTCTGATCGACGCACTTCATGCAGTAGTGCCAAACGCCGCCGGGACGGAAATCGACGGTGCAGACCGGAACCTCCCAGCCTCTGGGCCCCCACCAGTGTTTCAGATGCTCCGGCTCTTTAAACATCTTGAACACGAGATCGCGCGGCGCATCGAAAACGCGCTCCAGCACCAGCACCCGCTCGTTCTCTACTCTCGAAATCATTGCGTTGTTTGACATTGTAATTCCTCCTTAGGATCATGAATGATTTTAAGATTTTCCCTTGTTCTGCGCTTCTTGCTGATTAGAATATACCACAATAGGAATATTCCTGTAAAGGAATATTATTGTTCAGATGATTCGAATCCGCCTATTACTAATAATGCGACCCTTTTGGCGACTTCCTCTTTGTTCATAATAGTGTTTCCAGTCGCCCATTGTATGGCACCTTCATGGATAGCTTGTGCATAAATGGGTACATAAATCTTCATTTCTTCATCTGTATACATGTGTTCGAGACTTTTCGACAAATACACTTTCAACTCATTTACTGCTTTTTCTTTCAATTGCGGTACGACTAAGCCTACATAGCTGCTGCGACATTGGATGTTCGGTTGATCATAAAAATCACATAATGCTAAAACGAGTTGATGGATGCTGTCTTGATCGAATTTCACTTCACCTTTCGTACGGTTTGCGATCGCAGCTGATGCGGAGTCCCCCATAATAAAGTCCAATAATTCGAATTTGTCTTCAAAATGTGCATAGAATGTAGCTCGATTAACTTGTGCGGCCTTTGTTATATCCGCTATCGTTATTTTTTCAAAATCCTTTTTTGAAACTAATTGGATAAATGCGTTAATCAAAGACTGCTTCGTTCGTGTCGTTCTTACATTCATTACTTTTGTCGCCACATTTCTCCCCCCTTAAACCCGACAATTGATCAACCTTGTTCCTATAGCAACATTCCTGCACGGTTTGTTGGTTGCTGCATTATTGGATTGGTTGTAAATTATTCATTAAAGCAACACATGTTACTTTAATATATCACAGAAAATGGAGTGAATAAAAAATGAAAACTGTTGCAATAGTTGGTGCAGGCCCCGGATTGGGTTTGTCTCTAGCCAAAAAATTCGGAAAGAACGGGTTTAAAGTAGCTGCCATTTCGCGTAACCCTGACAAACTATCCGCTATAGTGAACGAACTTAGAGAGCTAAATATTGAAGCGCAATCTTTTGCTGCGGATGTCACAGACTTGGCTGCTTTAAAACAAACCTTTCAAGCTGTTAAACGAGAGTTTGGTTCTATCGATATATTAGAATTTAGTCCTTATTCAGGGTGGGATAAATTTACAAATGTGCTGGAGACTACGCCTCAGAGTGTATTAGAACAAATGAACAGCTATTTGCTGCCTGCCGTTCTTTCGGTCAATGAGGTATTGCCTGAGATGATAAATAACGGTTCCGGTGCAATTTTATTTACAACGGGCTTATCTGCAATGTTCCCTTTACCTTTTGTAGGGAATGGCGGAATCGTGATGTCCGGTATTCGTAATTATGCCACCAACCTGCACAATGAGTTGAGAGAAAAAGGTGTATTTGTGGGACATCTCTCCATCGGGACCATGATACAACCCGGAACGGCTGGAGATCCGGACCTCATTGCCGATGTTTGGTATAACATGTATGAGAAAAAGGACCGCTTTGAAGAAGTATTCCCACTAGGCTTTGATCCAACTAACATTTCAATTTAATAAAAGCGAAAAGACAACTTATAAAGCAAACAACCTCCGAACCGCTCAAACGCGGCTGGAGGTTATTTCACATTTTACGACCGGCTCATATGCTCGTACAGGAAATCCGCAATATGCACGGCCTTCATGCGATCCGACAATTGCTCCCTTTCGATCCCCAGCTTCATCTGCAGGAGGCAGCCCGGATTGCTGGTCAGCACATAATGCGCGCTCGTCTCTTTCACATGCTCCATTTTATGGTCAAGAATGTCCATCGACATGTCCGGCTGCACCAGATTGTAAATGCCCGCAGAGCCGCAGCAGCGGTCGGCTCCCTTCAGCTCGACCACCTTCACGCCTTCGATCCGGCTCATCAAATCGCGCGGTGCGTTGCCGGCTCTCATAACGTTGCGCAGATGGCACGAGTCCTGATACGTTACGGTGACCTGAGCATCCGAAGGAAGCTGTGCGGCGGCCGCGAACTTGGGCAAGCGCCCTTTTTCGATCATCATTTGGCTGATGTCTTTCACATTCTCGGCAAAATGCTTCGCAGCCTCCGCATATTCGGCATCGTCATGCAAAAGGTGACTGTACTCCACCAGCAGCGCCCCGCAGCCCCCTGCATTAGAAATAATGTAATCGACCTTCGCTTCGCGGAACGCGTCGATGTTCCTTCTGGCCAGCCCTTTCGCCTGCTCCAGCTCGCCGCTGTGCGCGTGCAGAGCGCCGCAGCACGTCTGCGCCTCGGGAATGACGACGTTGAAGCCTGCTTCCGCCAGCAGCTTGACCGTGTTCATGTTCGTTTCCGTGAACAGCACGTCCATAATGCAGCCGCGGAACATGCCTACGGTTGCGACCGGCTTTCCTTTGGCAGGCACGTAAGTACCTAGCTGCTCGACCACGCCTTTGGACGAAGCTTCCGGCAAAATACGTTCCATTTGGCTCATCGTATCCGGGAACATCCGCATGAGTCCCGTTTTGCGGACCACGGTCTGCATGCCGGAGCGCTGGTACAAGCGGAGCGCGGAGCCCAGCAGGCGCATGCGTTTTTGGTTCGGAAACATGTGCTTGAACGTGATCGAACGGAGCTGCTTCACCCAGAAGCGGTGCTCCGTCTGCCTTTCGATCGCGTCCCGCGTCTGCTCCAGCAGCTGCCCGTATTTCACGTCTGCCGGACATACCGGCTCGCAGGCGCGGCAGCCCAGGCACAAGTCCATTTGCTTTTGAAAAGAATCCTCTGGCACCATCAGCCCGTCCACGACCGCCTTCATCAAAGCGATTCTTCCGCGCGGGGACGCGGCTTCCAGACCCGTTTCCTTGAAAGTGGGGCAAGCCGGCTGGCAAAAGCCGCAGCGGATGCAGTTGGACAGCTCGTCATAGTTCAGCGTAAGCTTCATTCGCTCGGCTAGCGGACTGCCGCTGCTCGCAGCGACTTGAGATTTTATCGAAACCGCTTCGCTCATTGTCCGATCACCAGCCTTTTGCGGGATTGCTTTGCGAAAATTTTTCCGGGATTCATAATGTTATGAGGATCGAAGGCGCGCTTGATGCCCTTCATCACTTCTATTCCGGCTGCGCCGACTTTCCACTCCAAATAAGGCGCTTTCATCATGCCGACGCCGTGCTCCCCTGTAATCGTCCCGCCCAAGCGGATCGCCGCGTCAAAAATTTCCTCAAACGCCTGCTCCACGCGATGGATTTCCTCCTGATCCCGGGCGTCCGTCGTGCAGGTCGGATGCAGGTTGCCGTCCCCCGCATGACCGAACGTGCAGATCTGCACATCGTACTTCCGGGCGATGCGGTTGATTTCGACGACCATCTCCGCGATTTTGGAGCGCGGCACCGTCGCATCCTCCAGAATCGTCGTCGGCCTTATTCTGGCCAGCGTGGACAGCGCGCTGCGCCGCGCCATCATCAGCTTCTCCGCTTCCTGCGCGCTGCCGGCAAGCTTGACCTCCTCGGCGCCCTGCTCCTCGCAAATCCGCTTGATGGCTGCGATATCCTGCTCGACCGCCGCCATATCGTTGCCGTCCTGCTCGATCAAAAGCACGGCCTCCATATCAAGCGGGAGCCCGATTTTGTTGTACGCCTCCACAACGCGGAGCGTCGGATTGTCGATAAATTCCAGCGTCGCCGGAATAATCTGATGCCCGATAATCGCCGAAACCGTTCTTGCGGCGGCGTAGATGTCTTTGTACATGGCGAGCATCGTCTTTTTGTGCTGCGGGGCGGGGAGCAGCTTCACCGTCGCCTCCGTGACGATCGCTAGCGTCCCTTCGGAGCCGACGAGCAGCTTGGTCAGGTCGTAGCCGGCCACATCCTTGTACAGCTTGCCGCCCGTACGCAAAATCTCGCCGGAAGGCAGCACCGCCTCCAGACCGATGACGTAGTCTTTCGTCGTCCCATATTTCAAACCGCGCAGCCCGCCGGCGCATTCCATAATATTGCCGCCTAACGTAGACACGACCATGCTGCTCGGATCAGGCGGATAAAACAACCCCAGCGCCTCGACGGCAAGGTGGAACTCCTTCGTATTTAAACCCGGCTGGAACGTTGCCGTAAGGTTGTCCTTATCAATTTCAATCAGCCGGTTCATGCGGTTCATGACCATGACGAGCCCGCCATCGACAGCTACCGTGCCGCCGCACAAATTGCTGCCCGCCCCACGCCCGACAATCGGAATGCGGTGCTCGTTCGCAAGCTTGAGAATCGCCGCCACTTCCTCGCGGCTGCCCGGATAAACGACGCCGTCCGGCAAGCTCTGCATCATCGGCGTAGCGTCATAAGAATGGGTAATCAACGCTTCGGAATCGTCTTTAAAATATTTGTCCCCGACAATCTCGCGAAGCCGCCTGCGAATAGAATCGTCTAACATGGACTATGCCTCCTTTAAAAATAAGCTCCAGTATGCACGAGAAATCGGAAAAACCTGACCTGCCGCGCGGGAAAGTAAATCTGAAAAGCGTGCCCTATCTCTGGAAAAGTGAGCGAAAAAATTGCTCTATTCCGGTGAGCGAACGGAAGAAGCTTGCCCGCTCTACGGGATAATGAGCCGGAAAAACTTCCCTATCCCGGCGAGTGGACCAAATAAATCCGCCCCATCCCGATAAAGTGAACAGGTCATCTGATGACTTTTCATTCATTATAGCGTATGATTGAATAGATGTATATATGTATCGGGAGGTCCGTCATGACATCGTCTTTTCCGCAAGTCAAACCGCAAAAAGGGTCGGACATCGTCCTTCAACAGCTCAAGCAGCGGATTGCATCGGGCCAATACCCTCCCGGCTTCCGTCTCCCTTCCGTGGTCGATCTGGCGGCAGGGTTCGACGTGGGCCGCTCTACGATTCGGGAAGCGCTCAGCGCTCTGAAAGCGATGGGATGGATCGATATTCGTCATGGCGGCGGCACCTTTGTCAGCAAAGTGCTTCCGTCAGACCAAGCTTTGCCGGGAGCAGATATGTTTCAAAGCATGGAGTCGTTCCAGGAAATTGTGGAAATTCGCAAATTTATCGAATCCGGATGCGCGTCTTTGGCGGCTGCCAGAAGAACAGACGAGGATCTGGCGCAGCTGGCCCGCATCCTTGCCCATATGCAGGAAGTTCTGGAAGATGAACAGAAGTCCGAGCATGCGGACGTGCAGTTTCATCTGCTCATCGCCCAGGCCAGCCACAATACACTGCTCACCCAAATGATGGACTCCCTGACCAAAAAGCTGCAGGAAACGATGGGCGGCTCCCGCAGGCTGTGGTTTTTCTCCGAGTTGGCTTCCGGCAAGCAGCTTCTGGAAGAACATACGGCCATCTATGAGGCCATACGGGAGCAAAATAAAACGCTGGCCTCCGAGCTGATGATGCAGCACCTGCTGAAAGTAGAAGCCGTCCTGGAAAAAATGAACCAGGGCCTGTAAAAAGCAGCCTCGCAAAAGGCACCGAGATATGGAGAAGCCCTGTTGATCGGGGCGCACCAAGTCGGTGAACCGACTTTTGCATCGTTTCGAGCCCGCCGGGGGCTCCGACGCGCAATCTCGAACACTTCTGCTAACTCCGCAGCAGCAAAACTTCGTCGCACCGCGCGCAGCTTCCAGCGCGCGGTGTTGCGCTGCATGACGGTGGTCGGTCGAACAGGTGCACCTCCGCAATCGTTTGTGCAGGACGCACGCTTTTCTGACAAGTCAGTTTTGTCTTTCCAAGTCACGGTTATGGATGCCGAAGTGTTAGCAGCTAACCGGACGCTTCCACTCATTTGCCGTCCAAAAGCGGTGCAACCGCTTGCAGAGTATCTTCAGCCCGAAAAAACCTGCGAAAGTGCAGGCTTTTTTGATAAAAACGACTCGTTTGGAGGAAAAACCTGCAATTGTGCAGGAATTCCCAGCTTGATAAACCTGAACCCCCAATTTGAGCCAAAAAAACTGCAAATTTGCAGGAATTGTTCGAAGCAAGCGCATCTGGGCGCAAAAAGATGCACTTTTGCAGGTTTTCTGCACATGGTGAGCGATGTCTTAGCCGGCAGGTTTGCGATTGCCTCATTTGCATGCTCCTGGGGCTCAATCGCCCGCCCCCGGGAACCTCTAACGATGTGTCTACATCGTTAGCAGCGCCCGTCGGCGCTTAATCGCCCGCTCCCGGGAACCCCTAACGATGTGTTTACATCGTTAGCAACCGCCGGCGCTCAGTCGCTTCGCCCTCCAGCGCCTCGCCCAGCGGGGGCTCTTCCGCACACGGCGCGCCCACCACACACCCGCACCCGCGCCCTTCACTACAGCGCAAGGGGCTGACCCTTCAGCAGAATAAACTGCTGAGGGTCAGCCCCTTGCCGTCAATTAGTATGTAGCGCCCTGCAGGAACTTGACTCTGTCCCCCATCGGCGGAGTTTCGTTGCCGTCGACTACGATCTCTACGACGACCGGCCCGCCGTGAGAAAGCCACTCTTGCATGTGGTGCTGCTGCAGCTGCTTGAGCGAGGTGACCTCGGCGTAGCGGAGGCCGAGCGAGCGGGCCACGTCCGCTATGCTGATCCGCGCTTGCGAAAAATCATCCAGGCACCGCTTGTACTGCATCATATGACCGTGGTATACCATGCCGAGACGGGCATTGTTCACGACCACGAACAAGATCGGCAGCTTGTACTCCTTCGCCGTCAAAACCTCGAAGCCGTGCATGAAGAAGCAGCCGTCGCCGGTCAGGCAGATGACCGGCCGGTTCGGTTCGGCGAGCTGGGCGCCAAGGGCTCCCCCGATTCCCGAGCCCATCCCTCCGAAGTTGATGTCGAGATCAAATTGCTGCCCGTCTTTGATCAGCAAATTTTGGATCGAGTAGGTCATGAACTCGCCGATGTCCAAATAAAACCGCGCATCGCCTGGAGCGATCGCGCTGATCCTCCGGATGGCGGACAACGTGTTCCACTCCCCGCCGTTCTCTTCTGCCGCCGCAGCCGCTTCGCCCAGGCCGGACCATACGTCCGGCGTCTTAGCCGGCATCCGCGCCAAAAGCTGCTCCATGACCAGATCGATTTGCCCATGAACCGGGTACTTCGTTTCGAAGCATTTGCCCAGCTCGTTTTTGTCGAAATCGATATGAATCAGCTGCTTGCCTTGAACGAGCCGCTTCTCCCAGTTGCTTGTCGCCGACTCTCCCAGGCTTGATCCGACGACCATCAGCACATCGTGATCATTGCCGTTCAAATAATCCAGCGCTTTGCTGTTGCCCGCCATGCCGTAAATGCCCAAATAAAGCGGATGATTCTCGGGAAAAGCCCCTTTTCCGTGAGGGGTTGCCGCCACCATCCAGCCTGTTTTTTCCGCGAATTGCACGATGCTCTTCGTCGCCAATTTCGCCCCGTATCCGAGCAGCAGCGCGCCGCGGCTGCCTGCGGCCGCGATGCCTTCCAGCGCAGCCTCGATGGCCGCCGGGTCCGGCGCAAGCCGCTGAACCTTCGGCAAGACGGGAAACTCCACGCTGCCGATATCGGTCATTTGAATGTCGATCGGAATGGCCAAATGCACAGGCCCCGGGATGCCGCTAATGGCCGTATGAAACGCTTCTGCGAGCATGCCCGGAAGCTCGTGCGCGTGACGGACGGTTTTGCTTAGCTTCGTAATGGAAGTGAAGATCGGCTCCGCCTGCAGCTCCTGGCCCCCGCCTTTGCCCACGACCGATAAAGGAACCGAACCGGTAATAAAAATGACGGGGAGCTTTTCCTTCCACGCGTTTGCCGCAGGCGTCACCAAATTGGTAGCCCCAGGCCCGCTGGAACCGACGCAGACCGACGGGATGCCGGTAATACGCGTATAGGCAGCCGCCATATAACCCGAGCTGGACTCATGCTTGGCTACGATCGGCTGAATCTCCGGTATGTCCATGAGAGCGTCGTAAATCGCATTAATCGAGCCGGCAGGAACGCCAAAAACGTACCGAACCCCCTGCTGCAGCAAAAATTTCAATCCAACTTCAATCGCTCTCATTTTTCTATTGTGCCCCTTTCGGCAATGTGAATTTAAAGACCGAGCCTTGACCCTCGCTGCTTTCGAACCAGATCCGCCCGCCGTGCAGTTCGATTAGCTGTTTGGAGATGGCCAGCCCCAGGCCCGTTCCGTTAATCTGATTGTTGGCTTGATAAAACTTGGTGAAAATATGCTTTTGCTTCTCATACGGGATACCGATTCCGTTATCGTGCACTTCCACGGTAAGGTAATTCTCTTCCGCATGGGTTTTGATCGTAATCTCGCCTCTGGGCGGCGTAAATTTGATGGAATTGGATAAAAGATTCAACAAAATTTGTAATATACGCTGTTGATCCACCTTCAGTACGGTATTCGTTCCGGCCGCCGCTTCCACATTCAGCGTAAGTTTCTTTTTATTGACAAGAGACTGCACAATGTCTACGGCTTCCGCTATAATTTCATCGAAGGATGCCTCGGTGTAATACAATTCGAACTTGCCGTTTTCCATTTTGGCAAAATCGAGCAGCTCGTTCACCTGGTTGAGCAAGCGTTCGATCGACTTGCCCGCGGTTTCCAGCAAATCCTCCTGGGAATCGTTCAATTCCCCGAGAATTCTTTTTCTTAAAATGTCTACCGCTCCTTTGACAGCCGTAATCGGAGTCCGCAGCTCATGCGACAGCGTAGCGATAAAATCGTTTTTCAGCTCATTCAAATATTCCAGCTCTTTGACCAGTCCTTCCAGCTTGAAGTTCGCCTGCTGCAGCTCCATGGTGCGCTCGTTGACCGAATGCCCCAGATTCTCGGTATGCATCGCATTCGCCAGCGCCGTAGACGTAACGTCGGCAATGGATTGGCAAAATTCTATCTCGCTCGTCGTATACTCCCGCTGCTTGTGGATGGACGGCATCGCGATGACGCCGAATACAACTCCCTTCGCCACGAGCGGCGTCACCATCAGGCTCCTGATATCAAAGGTTCTGCACGCATTATGGTTAGGACGCGGGTCTGCATACACGTCGGGAATGGCCAGCGCCTTTTTCTCCGTAATGACTTCATAAAACAAACGGTCGCTGTCGATGCTTAATTTGATCTCTTCGCGGTGCTTGGTTCTCCATTCGTCTTCCGTAACGTTCAAAGAAGAAAGCTGAAAAGGTTCCATCGTGCGATCCTTGTCGTTATATAAATGGATGCCGATATCGTCCGACCCGCTTGCCCTTTGCATGTAGTGAAAACAAGTTTTCAGGACGTCCTGAACGGACAGCGATTTCGACAAGCCCTTGGTGGCGTCAAGGAGAAGCTGCTGCTTTTCCATCAACAGCTGCCGCTGCTCGAACATCTGGATGTTGCGGATAGCTACGCTGGCCATGTTGACGAACGCTTCCGTCACTTCCATCTGCTCTTCCGTCAAATTCATCGGTTTGCCGAAATCGTGCACAAAGACAAGACCGAACACGTCATCGTCGACGAGAACGGGGATGCCCAGGATCGAATTGATTTGCATCAAGTGCCTTTTCACCTGATCCGGCCGTTTGTCAAAGGTTGTATCCGGGATGTAATCGCTGGCGCGCGTGCGCAGAATGTCGCGGACAAACGCATCGTCCTTCGGATCGATCAGCAGCTCGGTAATATCGACCCGCTTGCTGTTTCCTTTGTTGCCGTAAAATATGCCGTCCGGTTCTTTCAAAAAGAAACCGACCAAATCGGCCTGCGTTATTTCGCTGGCGATCGCATCGACGAGCACCTGTAAAATTTCCGGCATTTCAAACTGTGAGTTAATTACTTTCGTCATGTGAAATAATTTTTGAAAGCTTTTTAATTCCATCATTTTGCCTCACCCACTCCTTGATTTAATAAACCGTTACCCGGTGTCTCCCTCTGTTTTTCGCGCCCAATAAGGCGGAGTCCGCCTGCGCTATCATCTGATCGAAAGATCGGTGGTCGAAATTGTGGGTTACGCCGATGCTGACCGACACTTTCAGATGCTTATGCGGCGAGACGGCGATTTTGAGATCGTCAACGGCTTTTATAATGGAATCTGCCAACTCCAGACAACCCGCTTCATCCTGCAGCAGAATGAGATACTCGTCCCCGCCGTAACGGAAGGCGATGTCGCGGTTCGGATCCAGCCTGGAAAACAGGAGGTCTGCCACTTCCTTCAGCACCTGATCTCCGACCAGATGGCCGTAAGTATCGTTAATCGGCTTAAAATGATCCATATCGACCATCAATGCGGCATGGAAGCTGCGGATGCCGTCCCGGATCGTCTGCATGGTCAGATCCAGATAAGCGCGGTTATACAAACCCGTAAGCGAATCGATATAAGCCAGTTCGGAAAGCTGCTTGTTATCGTTCTTCAAGCTTCTCAGCTTCTTCTTTTGCTCAAGAGCGATGGCGATTTTCCTTTCCAGCAGATCGAGATCGAAAGGCTTCGTCAAATAGTCGAACGCCCCCAACTGCAACCCCTGCAAAATGTCCGCTTTCTGGGCGTTGGCCGACAGGAAGATGACCGGAGTGTCGAAATCGCTCTGCTCCATCCACCGCCTGTAAATTTCAAACCCGGTAATGTCCGGCATCATGACGTCGAGCAAAATCAGGTCCGGAGCGGTTTCCTCCATCATGGACAGAGCTTCCGTACCGTTCTCGGCGATGAAAATTTCATAGCGCAAAGAACTTAAAAATATGCTCAAAATATTTACGTTGTAGGGTTCGTCGTCAATTATAAGAATTCGACCGCTCATTAATTATCCCAGCTTTCCTTACTTTAGTAACAATCGGGTTGCGGGCTAGCCGCTGTGCATTTTCGTATGTTCGTCAATAATGTCCAAAAAGAGCCGGACCAAATTTTCATCGAACTGACTGCCTGAATGAATGAGCAGCTGTGCCCTGACTTCAGGGACATGCAGAGAATGACGGTACACTCTGGTCGATGTCATCGCGTCAAAAGCATCAGCCAAGCTTACAATGCGAACCCACAACGGAATCGAATCTCCGCAAAGCCGGTCGGGATAGCCTCTGCCATCCATCCGTTCATGATGCCACCTGACGACAGGCAATAAAGGCTTGACCTCGGGCAGCTCTTTCAGCATCTCGTAACCGACCACGGGATGTTGGCGGATGACATTAAACTCTTCATTCGTCAGCTGCCCCGGCTTCATCAGAATGGGATCGGGTATCGCGATTTTTCCGATATCATGCAGCAGAGCGGCTACTTTCAGCTGTTCCAGATCGGCCTTGTTCACACCGGCTTTGGCTCCAAGCAAAGCGGAATAGAAGGCGACATTGTAGCAGTGGTTTACAGTGAAGCTGTCCTTCATCCGTAAGGTGTTGAACAAATTCTCATACGTTTTCTGTTGCAGAATTTGTTTGCGGAACTGGATTTTCTCTACCAGCTGCTCCATGTGCACTTTAATGACACCGCACATTTTCAATTGATCGTCGCTGAGCCGAATACCGGAACGAAAGCCAAAAACAAGTGCGCCGTAAGAGGAGCCGTATTGGATATGGAAGCCGTAAATAGTTCGGAATTGTGTCATGGAGAGGAAGGTTTTCATCTCATTAGCGGTGTTCTCTACACTAAGACTGGTTCCCTCCGGCACCAATGAGAAGAATTGTGTTGCCATGGCAATGTGCTGCAGCTGTGTCAGCTCTGCCTGATTGATATTGACCGAATAAGAGGCAGGGGGATTTCGATGTTTTTCATCCTCGAGAAATACGCAAACATGCTCGCACCCAATGAATGTTTTAGCAAAATCGCCCAATTGTCCAATGGATTCAAAAATAGAATCGGAATTGATGACACTCTTGAAAAAAACCGATTTCTGCATAGATGCTACCTCTTATTCTCAACAAGTAAAGTCTCGTAAAAGTATTTAAAGTTTTTCGCCAGAAAAACTGGCATCGGAAGCATAAGCTTAGTACTATTTCTTCTTGCAAACAAATTTCCCTTCTTTTTTTTGGAATTTTGTCGACCTTTTTTTTGCTGATTCGCTCGATTGTTGACATATGAAAAGACCGCCTTTTTCACAGCTATCGCCATGAAAAAAACGGCCTTGGGCTCCATTACATTTTATAAGTCCAATATTCGCAGTTCTTCTTCCGTAAAGACGCGCGAGCGGGTCAGAAAAGGGAGGCCTTCCGGCCCTTCCAGTGAAGCGTTGACGCCACTCTTAGAAGAAGCCCAATGCGTCAGGGCTGTAGCTGACGAGAAGATTTTTCGTTTGCTGGTAATGCGCGAGCATCATTTTGTGATTTTCGCGGCCGATGCCCGAAGTTTTGTAGCCTCCGAAGGCGGCGTGAGCCGGATAAGCATGGTAGCAGTTCGTCCATACGCGCCCTGCTTCGATGCCGCGGCCCAGGCGGTAGGCGTTATGAATATCCCGCGTCCAGACACCGGCTCCCAAACCGTAAAGCGTGTCGTTGGCAATCGCAAGCGCTTCCTCCTGATCCTGGAACGTCGTTACGGAAACGACCGGGCCGAAAATTTCCTCCTGGAAAATTCTCATTTTGTTATGTCCCTTCAGAACTGTCGGCTGTATGTAGTAGCCCTCCGCGATATCGCTTTCCATCTTCGCCCGGTTTCCGCCGATGAGGCATTCCGCCCCTTCCTGGCGGCCGATGCTGATGTAGCTCATAATTTTTTCCATTTGCTCCGTGGACACTTGCGCCCCGATCATCGTATCCGTGTCCAGCGGATTGCCCTGCTTGATCGCGGCTACGCGCGTTAGTGCTCTTTCCATGAAAGCGTCATAGATCGATTCCTGAATGATCGCGCGGGACGGACACGTGCAAACTTCGCCCTGATTGAGCGCGAACAAGACAAACCCTTCAATCGCCTTGTTGAAGAAAGCGTCGTCTTTGGCCATAATATCTTCGCAGAAAATGTTCGGCGATTTGCCGCCCAGCTCCAGCGTGACCGGAATAATGTTCTGCGAGGCGTACTGCATAATCAAGCGTCCCGTCGTCGTTTCTCCGGTAAACGCAATCTTCGCGATCCGGTTGCTTGAAGCAAGCGGTTTGCCTGCTTCCAAGCCGAAACCGTTCACAATGTTGAGAACGCCGTGGGGCAGCAAGTCCTGAATAAGCTCAGTCAATACCAGGATGGAAGCAGGCGTCTGTTCCGCAGGCTTCAGCACGACACAGTTCCCCGCGGCCAGAGCCGGAGCCAGCTTCCACGTCGCCATCAAAATCGGGAAGTTCCACGGAATGATTTGTCCGACCACGCCGAGCGGCTCATGAAAATGATACGCCACCGTATCGTTGTCCAACTGGCTCAAGGCCCCTTCCTGCGCCCGAATGCAGCCGGCAAAATAACGAAAATGATCGATCGCCAGCGGAAGGTCCGCGGCTAGCACTTCCCGAATCGGTTTGCCGTTATCCCACGTTTCGGCAACCGCCAGCATTTCCAGATTCGCCTCTAAACGGTCGGCGATTTTGTTTAGAATTTGCGCGCGCTCGGCGGCGGAAGTGCGCCCCCAGGCGTCCTTCGCAGCATGCGCCGCGTCCAGAGCCAGCTCGATATCTTCCGCCGTCGAGCGGGGAATTTCGCAAAAGACGCGGTGATTCACCGGCGATACATTTTCAAAATACTGCTCCTTGACAGGAGCAACCCACTTGCCACCGATAAAGTTGTCGTAACGCTTCTTGAAAGCGACCTTCGATCCGGTTTGTCCCGGTTGTGCATAAATCATAGCAGAACAGCCTCCTTTTGGATAAATGGGGGTACTCTATATACATAAGCAAGTACCTCGCCATTTATTAATACAAGGCTGTCAAAAGCGGATCGAATTATTGCACGCGGCCTTTTAGCGGACGGCATGGTGGATCGCATTCAGGGGATGCAGCGTCCCCTTATAGGCGAAGGAAGCATGGCCCGTTTCTTCCGAAACGACAAGCACAAGCGCGTCGGTGCGCTCGGACAGGCCGATCGCCGCGCGGTGCCGGGTGCCCATTTTGACATCGCGATAGGAAGCCGCGGAAACCGGCAAAACGTTGGCGGCGGAAATAATGCGGTCCGCCTGGATAAGCACTGCTCCGTCGTGAAGCGGATTGCCGGGGTAAAAGATGGATTCCAGGAGCGCGTGGGTCAATGTCGCTTCCATCGGAATGCCCGAATGAATATACGCATTCAGATTGTCGTTTCTTTGGATCACGATCAAGGCGCCATGCCGGCGTTCAGACAAATGCTGAATGCTTCTCGACAAATCCCCGTAGCTATCTGTAAAAGGAGACAAATAACATTGCAAATAAAACGAAGCGGCAGCGGACTCCACTCTTTTGAACGACTCCATAATTTCATTAAGCTCGCCCAACATGCAGGAGTTCTCGGAATCTATGGACTGAAGGCTTTGCTGAATTTGGTCTGCAATGCGGTTCAAATGCAGTTTGATCTCTTCTTTCATCGGCGATACGTCACAATCTTGCTTCTGCATTCGCGGCACCTCGGCATGTTCAGAATAAACCCTGCTTGTTTTATAATCTGTACATTCAACCGCAAATGTATGAAAAAAAGGCAACAAAATCACCCTGCGAGTGACAAAAAAATACGTCTGCTTCAGCGAGCATCGTCAGCATGGCACGGAAGCCTGCGGATGACCAGGTCCAAACAAACGCCTGACCCGCTCCCCGCTGTCTAGCTGCACGCAAAAAACCTGCAAAAGTACATCTTTTTGCCCATAGATACACTGTCAGCGCAAAATTCCTGCAATTGTGCAGGCTTTTGGCCGGGCACAGGGGCTCAGCTCCATTTTCATCGAATATTCCCTGCACTTTCGCAGGCTTTTCGCCAAAATGAACCGTTTGCCCGCAAAATTCCTGCACTTTCGCAGGTTTTTTACCCGGACCGGCCTGCCAAGCCATCTTATGACCACCTGCCATGCAGCGCTGCCGACGCCCTTCGGGAGAGTTATGCGTTTGCTCAAGGCGCAAGCAGTTTCACCACGGTCAGCACCAATATCTTGGCGCCAAAAGAACAAATCGTGCACAAACATGCTTGATACCGGTAGTGAATTTGGTGCGCACATTGCCTCTTTCACGACGCCGGGTCGTCGATGACCAACTGCTTGTAAGTCTCCGGAGAAGCCAGCCGCAGCACGATCGCAGGCCTCAAAGTGATCACATTATCAAAATACGTGTATTCCTATATATTAACTCGTATATAACCCCTCGATTTACCATTGGCCTCTTGACATTGTCAATTGAACCGGTAATAGATGTATTCAATCCATTTTATTGGATAATTCTATCCAATCATCGAAGGCGACCGCGTTCAGAGCCAGTTTGCTTCATCAATCAAAATGCTAGCTCTATGCACTGAACAGTCTGCCAGCCCGAAAACCTGCGAAAGTGCAGGCTTTTTCTGTAGCAATAGTCCATTTTGGCAAAAAGCCTGCGATTGTACAGGAATTTTCTATGAAAATGGGGTTAAGCCCCTGTGTTCGGGGAAAAGCCTGCACAATTGCAGGAATACTACCATTGCCAGCTATGAACGAGCAAAAAACTGCACTTTTGCAGGTTTTCTTCACGCAGCCAGGCAGATAGTCGATCGGCTCCGGCGTGCAGGTTTCTGAACAGCCTGAAATGAGCAAGCTATGCTGGAATCCGGCTTTTTGCCATATCCGTTCGTGAGCAGCCGTTTTTGCGTCTTTGGGCGGTGTCGGCACAACAAAGAGCCGCTTGCCCCTTCAATGGGAAACGGCTCCTAATTCGTCATTTAACTTTTGAATTCATTCTATCCGCTCTGCATTCAACAAATGTTCCACGGATAAGATCCGGTCAAAAAGACCAAAAACTTCTTCCGGATCGTAAAGATTTTCCATCAGACTGACTTCCATCATCAAACGTCCCGAAAGCGTAGAAGTAGTGAGCAGCAACGACTGGTTTTTGATAGAAAAATAGATCGTATCCACCCATTCCTCCATAATTTGATGCGATATAATTCCCAGATTGGACAAGGTAATGGAAAAATTCCACAGGGGGAATCTTTCAGGCATCGTTTTCATGCTCAATTCAAGACACTGTTGTTTATATGTCCGATATGAATTGGAAAACGAAGCAAAAAAGATCGACAGCGCATAGGGAATCCCTCTTTTAAACCATTTGAACGCGGATTTCACCTGTTTGTCCAAATTCCTATCCCGGAAAAATTGCATCGGAAGGCTCGCGACGTAATTGCCGCACATGGTCTCCGGCGAATAGTTATGCAGAAACTGCAAATCCATGGGCATGGAGACAAACACGCGCTTCTTCCCGGGATCGTGCTGCAGCAGTCCATCAGTCATTCGGAAGCAAATGTATTCGGTCAATGTCATTTTTTTGCTCCGGCATTGCCGTAAAATTTCGCCAGTCTCCTCTTTGCTGAAGCAGTACGATTTTTTGACATAACCGCCGCCTTGCTCCGGCTTTTTACCGTAACTCAAATCGACGGTCTCGCCGGCGCTTCCCGCTTTCCCCAGCCTGAACATAAAACCTATAACAAAAACCGGCATCCATAAAAAGGCGGCGACTCTTCTTTTCATACGCAGCAGCCTGCCGACGGAGACGTTACCCTCTGCCGTTGTTTGTTTCGGCTTTGCCTCGGATTCGCCCGAATAATATTCAAGCCATCTCTTGATCCAGAAAACCAAGCTGAGCCCATTAGCCAGCGCATGGTTCATCGCGAATATCATTGAATATTCATTTATAGGGAAAATTCGAAACGGAAGTCTGGAATTAGTTGCGGCATACTGGCTCAGAACCTCCGCCTCTGTAAAATATTTGGCAAGCTGCTTCTTTTCAGCCTCCAGCAAATTCTCCAGCTCTTCCTGTGAAAAACGTCCCCATATAAACGTGTCCTTTTCGAGCTGTTCCACCCTTTTCGCTTGCAGCAAAGGATTGTTCATGATGAGCAAGCGGTAGCTGGAAAGCAATGTTTCGGCATCGATTCTTCTTTTAAAAGTAACCGTTGCGATCATGCTGTTGGATGAAACATAATGTTCTGTTCCAAAAAAGTAAGTACTTGCCAGTTTAATGGCATCCACTCTTTTACTTCTCCTTCCCTGCCATTTTTACATAAATCCTACATCTGCGGCATGATCCATCATCAGCTTCACCTTTTGGCCGTCCAGCCTTGACCACTCAAACCCTAGCGCTCGCAAAATACCGTCAGTCTTCTTGTTCATCGTCATGAACAACGTTTGGCTCGCCCCCTCAAAGAAAACGTTGGAATGGACAAGAATCCGGGCAACCTCCTGCTGTGTCTCCGCTTCATCGTATTTTTCGAACATATATTCTGTAAAATCATCCATCGGCATCGGCTGGACTTTTACATCCGTTTGATTCAAAAGCTTGGCAAAAGACATCATGCTCACCTGATGGCTGTTAAACAGATGATAGGTTTCATTGTTTAGATTTTTCCGGTCGAACAGCAGTACAACGGCTTTGGCCACCTCATCCGCAAAGGAGAAGTTCATCGTTTTATCTTGAATTGCGGGAACCCGGCCAAGTTTGATCAGCGCTTTTATCAAGGAATAAAATGCATTATCCGAGATATTTTCTTGGAATATCCCCGAAATGGAATCAAAAACGAGGTTCCCGACTCTGAACACATTGGAATTAAGCCCTTTTTCCCTTGCTCTTACAATTTCTTTCTCAGCTTCGAGCTTCGTCATCACGTAATAGTTATCAGAGCTTTGTCCGACATTGCAATCGTATTCCGTGAACACAATGCTGCTCCGGTCTTCTACCCAGCCGCTGCCCACGCTGGTGGTGGAAACGAAATTGTAAGTCTTTTTCTTCCCTGTGCCGGCAAATTCGATCAGTCTTGCGTTCCCTTCCACATTGACCGCATGAAATTCCGAGTAATGCCCGAAATGCTTGACGTTCGCCGCCGAATTAATGACCGCATCGATGGTTCCGGCCAATTGCTCATAGCGCTCCAGGCTTAGTCCGAAGCAATCCTTGGTCAAATCTCCGCCAAACACGCACACTCTGTCTTCCCAGCCATTCCGCCCGTCAAACTCGGTGCCAAAATGGAACTTCAGCTTCATCCGCAGTCTTTCCAGTGCCTCGTCGTCGCTTGTTCCCCGAACAGGCACATAAACCTTATATTCCGTATTTTGCAGCAGTTGAAACAAAATATGGATTCCTAAATACCCGGTTCCCCCTGCCAACAGAACATTACGGTAGCCGGCCCGTTCAGAAAGATTGATGTTCTTATATACCTGATTTTTCTTCCGGTATTCTTTAAGGCTCTCGCGCATTTTCCAGTCAACCTCAGACCCGCCCGTTCCTCTGGCAGCTGCCGCTTCCCGCATGGCATACACAAATTGTTTTAATCTGTCTTTGGAGTATTTGATGTGATCCGCCAAGGTCCGAATCGTCGGATATTGAAAAATGTCGTTAATCCCTACTTCAAAATCGAACGCCAGCCTCGATACCACCTGAATCGCCTTGATCGAATTTCCACCCAGCCTGAAGAAATGGTCATCTATTCCGATCTTCTCCATGCCCAGGATTTCCTGCCAAGCCTTCTGGATTTTCAGCTCAACTTCATTCCTCGGGTTGCTGCCCGTGTCGTCGCTTTCCTGCCATTCGGGCTCAGGCAATGCCTTTCGGTCAATCTTTCCGCTCGGAGTCAGCGGCATTTGATCCAGCTGCATGAAACTGGACGGCACCATGTAATCGGGCAGTGCTTGCACCAACTGTTCCCTCAGCTCATCCGCTCCCGGTTCTCCTTCTGCTATAAAATACGCCGCCAAATACTTCTCCCTTTGCTTGTCTTCCCTGGCGATCACCGCCGCCTCCCGGACAAGCGGATGCTTCAGCAGCTGCGTTTCGATCTCCCCCAGCTCAATGCGGAAGCCCCGGATTTTCACCTGATCGTCGATTCTGCCCAAATATTCGATATTCCCGTCCGGCAGCCAACGCGCCAGATCGCCCGTGCGGTACAGCTTCTCTCCGGCTTCGTAAGGATTCGCCACAAACTTCTCCGCCGTCAACTCCGGCCGATGCAGATAACCCCTGGCCAATCCGTCTCCCGCAATGCACATTTCCCCCGCCGCCCCGAGCGGCAGCAGCTTTTGGTTCTGATCCAGAATGTAAATCCGGGTATTGTCAATCGGCTTGCCGATCGGTACCGACGCATTGCCCATATCCTCTTCCCGGTACATCCACGCAGTTGCAATTACGCTGGATTCGCTCGGTCCATAGGCGTTCATATACGCCACGCTGTCCTTCCACCGCATGACCAGCTCTTTCGTGATTGCCGATCCGCCCGTCACCAGTTTTTTCATCGCCGGCAGACTGCCTGGTTCAATTCCCGCCAGATAAGTAGGCGGAAGCAGCGCAATTGTCATTTGGTTTTCGTCAATGAAGCGTACAAATTCATTCAGATTGTTAATCGTATCGCGCGAAATCAGATAAAGTGTGCCGCCTCCCAGCAAAATCACGAACATTTCCCAGACCGAGGCGTCAAACGAACTGCTGGCAAACTGCAGCATCCGGTCCGATTCGTTCACTCCCCATTTTTCAAGGAAGAAATGCTGGAGGTTGAGCACTCCCCGGTGTTCTACCATCACCCCTTTGGGTTTCCCCGTAGATCCCGAGGTATAAATGATGTAGGCCAGGTCCTTCGGCTTGTTAACAGGCTCCGGATTGGCACCACCGGCCGGGTCTGTACACTGAAGGCTTTCGCCATCCAAATCCATGATCGGGCCCCGGTAGTCGAGCTTGTCCCGGAAATGCTTTTGCGTCAGCAGTATAGAGGCACCGCTGTCTTCCAGCATATAGCGAATCCGTTCCTCCGGATAGTTTGGATCTATCGGCACGTACGCGCCGCCCGCTTTGAGCGTTCCCAGGATGCCAACGACCATTTCGATAGATCGTTCCACTATGATGGCGACGATATCGTCCGGCTTCACTCCCCGCCCCCTCAACACCTTGGCCAGCCGGTTCGCCTGTTCGTTCAGTTCCCGGTAGGTCAGGGTTTGCTGCCCGAAGACCAATGCCGGATGCTCCGCTCTTTGCTCCGCTCGTTCCTCAAACAGCCCATGGATCGTTTGCTCCTTCGGATATTCCGTCTCCGTCCGATTGAAACCATCAAGCAGCACGCCTCTCTCTTCCTCCGGCACGACCTCGATTTTTTCGACCCGTATCTGCGGACAACGTACGATTTCACGGATAATCATTTTGATCTGCCCGGCTACCCGCTCTATTAAGTTTCTGTCATAGGCCAAGCTATTGTAGCGGAATTTGATTTGCAAATCTTTCCCGGGCACAATAATGAAATTAAAATCAAAATTCGTCTGTTCGGAGACCTGAGCGGACAAAATCCTCAAATCCGTTCCGTGGGCGCTCTGTCCTCTGACGGCCTCCTCCATCGGGTAGTTTTCAAAGGCCAGCAGGCTTTGCACCAATCCGCCTCCATGCGCAGTCCGCGACTGAATTTCCGCCAGCGGATAATAGTGATGCCGCTCAGATAGCCATGCCTCCCGCTGCATGTTGGCAATCAGAACCGGGAAGCTATCTTCCTTTTCTGTCCGGACTCTGACAGGAATCGTATTGATAAACAGCCCTACCATTCCTTCAACACCTTGGATTTCCGCCGGTCTTCCTGAGACAACCGTTCCGAACACCACGTCTTGGGTATTGTTGTACCGCTGCAGCAGGAGCCCCCATACAGCCTGCATCACCGTACTTAACGTAGCTCCGTTTTCTCTTGCGATGCTCTCCAAACTCGCCTTCAATTCCTCATTTATCGTAAAATCGTATTCTTCCTGAAAGTATTCCGGATTATCCGCACCGCTTTTGATTTTGGGCAGCGGGGCTGACTGTTCGTACTCCGTGAGATAGTTCTCCCAATAAACCGCCGTCTCCCGGTCATCCCTTTGTTCCAGCCACCGGATATATTGACGGTAAGGATACACCGTTCCTAATTGCGGGGTACTTTCATTATGAAGCGCACTGTAAATTTTCCAAAACTCTTTAAATACAATGCCAAGACACCAACCATCCATGATGATATGATGAAAACTCCAAATCAGCCGGTAACTGTCGTCACTCGTTTTAATCAAGGAAACTCTGATGAGCGGGTCCCGGGTGAGATCAAAGCCCTTCTTCTTATCCTTATCCAAATATGATTCCAAAAAGCTTTCTTTCTCGTTCTCCGTCAAGAAAGAAATATTTCCGAAACATACATCAACCGGCCTTTTCTTTAAAACGACCTGAACCGGTTTTTCGACCTTGTCGTAAACAAAGGCGGTCCGCAAAATATCGTGTCTTTGAACTATCTGCTGACAAACGCGCTCAAATAAACTTTTATCGATCTCACCCTTCAGGCTGAGCACGGCTTGTTCATGATATGCGCGCGAGCTTGGCTCCCTGAGGAAGTGATACAACATTCCCGACTGCATGGGGGTCAGTGTATAAATATCCGCGACATTGGGCCCCGAGTCCCCCATCGCGCGGTATACCTCTTCGATCTCAGCTATCGTAATGCTCTTGGAACTTACGTCACTGGCCGTCAGTTCCGTGTATTCCCGTGATGCGCAATGTTCGATAATTTGCTCCAGATTGCGTTTAAAGCCTTCCGCCAGTCTGATTATCGTAGCCTGTTCATATTCATGCTTGTGATAGGCGTAACTCAGCCGCAGCTTTCCATCGGTCACTCTTCCGTTAATGTCCAAACGGTAAGGTCTTTGCATGCCGGGTGAAACCGTTTCATCGGTAAGAACATCCGAAAGGGTAAATATCTCGGTATCAATATCCCGGTCAAACTGCCCCAGGTAGTTGAAGCTGATCTCAGGATGCAAATCAAACCTTAATATTCCCTCATCCCGAAGAAACGTCTGGTATTTCAAAATGCCGTAGCCGATGCCTTTTTGCGGAATGCGTCGCAGGCTTTCTTTGACGGCTTTAAGTCGGGAAGCCACGTCCTTAACGCCTTCCATATCCAAAATGACCGGATATTGGGCAGTAAACCAGCCAACTGTTCTGCTGATATCCATATCCTGAACGATCTCTTCGCGTCCGTGCCCTTCCAGGTTAACCAGTACCTTGTTTTCTCCCGTCCATTCCCGAACAGCCTCTCCCAGCGCCGTCAAAAGAACATCGTTGATTTCGGTATTGTAAGCCTTATTCACTTCTTTAAGCAGCTTGACAGTCTGGATTTCGTCCAGCTCGATTTCTATATGATCGCTATCCTTATATTTTCTGTCATGAACGGTACGATCTTGGGGAATAGGCTTGATCTCATTTTGTTCCAGCTCGCGCCAGTATGTGATTTCTTGCTGAAGCTCGCCGCTTGCGGCATATGCATAAAGCTGCTCGGACCATGCCAGGAATGAGTCCGTTTTCTCGCTGAACGTGATTTCATCTTCCCTCTCTGCCTGCCGGTATCCCGTAGAAATGTCCTCGAAAAGAATCCGCCAAGAAACTCCGTCAACAGCCAGGTGGTGAATACTTACGCAAAGATAGTCGCCATCTCTCGTTTTAAACAAGCCCGCTTTCACCAGAGGTCCGTGTTCTAAATCCATGCCGGACTGAAGCTTTGCGGCTGCTTCCTTAACGGAGCTATCATATAGCATATCACTTGTAAAATCCTTGACCTCCAGCGAGTACAGCTCGCCTTCCGTGCCCCGGTTGAACAGAATTACCCGTCCCGCCTTCTCCCTCACGACAATACGCAGTGCATCATGGTGTTCCACCAAGCGGTCGAACACTTTTCTTAACCTCTTTTCGTCAAAGCCCTGTTTCCGATGCAGCAGAACCGACTGATTGAAGTGATGTTTGGCTGCGAAAGACTGCTCAAAAAACCATCTTTGAATAGGAGTGGGCATAATTTCACCTGTTACCGTTCCTTGAAAAACGGCATGTTCGACGGATTTCACATAAGCACTCAATTCTTCAATCGCGGGATGATCAAAAAGATCCTTCAATTGCAGCTTTAGCTTATAATCGTGAAGCTTGGACACAACCTGAATGGCTTTAATGGAATCGCCGCCCAGATTCAGAAAGTTATCCTTAATGCCAACTCTTTCGACGTTCAGAACTATTTGCCATATCTTAGCCAATATCTCCTCTATCTTGTCTCTCGGCGCCGCATATTCCACACCCGCATCCGCAATCGGATCAGGCTCGGGCAATGCCTTTCGGTCAATCTTCCCGCTCGGAGTCAGCGGCATCCGATCCAGCTGCATGAAGCTGGACGGCACCATGTAATCGGGCAGTGCTTGCATCAGTTGTTCCCGCAGCTCATCCGCTCCCGGTTCTCCTTCTGCTGTAAAATACGCTGTCAAATACTTCTCCCTCTGCTTGTCTTCCCTGGCGATTACTGCCGCCTCCCGGACAAGCGGATGCTTCAGCAGCTGCGTTTCGATCTCCCCCAGCTCAATGCGGAAGCCCCGGATTTTCACCTGATCGTCGATTCTTCCCAAATATTCGATATTCCCGTCCGGCAGCCAACGCGCCAGATCGCCCGTGCGGTACAGCTTTTCTCCGGCTTCGTAAGGATTCGCCACAAACTTCTCCGCCGTCAACTCCGGCCGATGCAGATAACCCCTGGCCAATCCGTCTCCCGCAATGCACATTTCCCCCGCCGCCCCGAGCGGCAGCAGCTTTTGGTTCTGATCCAGAATGTAAATCCGGGTATTGTCAATCGGCTTGCCGATCGGTACCGACGCATTGCCCATATCCTCTTCCCGGTACATCCACGCGGTTGCAATTACGCTGGATTCGCTCGGACCATAAGCATTCATATATTCCACGCTGTCCTTCCACCGCGTGACCAGTTCCTTGGTGATCGCCGATCCGCCCGTCACCAGTTTTTTCATCGCCGGTAGACTGCCTGGTTCAATTCCCGCCAGATAAGTAGGCGGAAGCAGCGCAATTGTCATTTGGTTTTCGTCAATGAAACGCACAAATTCATTCAGATTGTTAATCGTATCGCGCGAAATCAGATAAAGTGTGCCGCCTCCCAGCAAAATCACGAACATTTCCCAGACCGAGGCGTCAAACGAACTGCTGGCAAACTGCAGCATCCGGTCCGATTCGTTCACTCCCCATTTTTCAAGGAAGAAATGCTGGAGGTTGAGCACTCCCCGGTGCTCCACCATCACCCCTTTGGGTTTCCCGGTAGATCCCGAGGTATAGATGATATAGGCCAGGTCCTGCGGCTTGTTAACAGGCTCCGGATTGGCACCTCCGGCCGGGTCTGTACACTGAAAGCTTTCGCCATCCAAATCCATGATCGGGCCCCGGTAGTCGAGCTTGTCCCGGAAATGCTTTTGCGTCAGCAGTATAGAGGCACCGCTGTCTTCCAGCATATAGCGAATCCGTTCCTCCGGATAGTTCGGATCTATCGGCACGTACGCGCCGCCCGCTTTGAGCGTTCCCAGGATGCCAACGACCATTTCGATAGATCGTTCCACTATGATGGCGACGATATCGTCCGGCTTCACTCCCCGCCCCCTCAACACCTTGGCCAGCCGGTTCGCCTGTTCGTTCAGTTCCCGGTAGGTTAAGGTTTGCTGCCCGAAGACCAATGCCGGATGCTCCGCTCTTTGCTCCGCCCGCTCCTCAAACAGTCCATGGATCGTTTGCTCCTTCGGATATTCCGTCTTCGTCCGATTGAAACCGTCAAGCAGCACGCCTCTCTCTTCCTCCGGCACGACCTCGATCTGCGAAATGGGAGTTTCACTTTGTTCCATGACTTGAGTGAATAAATAATCAAAGTGGCGGATGACGTTTTCTATAGGGATGAGCTTTTCAAACACCTGTATCTGATAGTCAAAATTTACGGCTACATCCGCTTCTCCTTCTTGTCCCCATATCAGAAGTGTAAGCGCATTCCTTTCGTGATGATGCGGCATGCTTACGATCCGGCACGCTGCGCCGTTAAACGATTCTCTCGTTTCCTGTTCTTCAAAAGAAAGCGATATATCAAACAAATTTCCTTTTTCGTGGACATCCTCGTAAACCGCCCGATAAATTTCGCCGAAAGATATTTTCTGATGCCGATAGCACTGCATAAGCTCACGCTTGATGAACTTTATCAGTTCTTTGAAGCTTATATCCTGCTCGGGACTTATCCGAAGCGGCAGCACATTGGCGAAGTGTCCCACGGTCTGCTTATACTGCGCTTTGCCCCGGTTAAAAACCGGGACGCCGATCACCATTTCGTTTCGATTGCAAACCCTGCTGAAATAAAGGAACAGTATGCCTAAAAAGTAGTGGAACGACGAACAACCTTCCTCCTTACAAAATTCAACCATTTGATCGTACAATGCCTTGTTTATTGTTAAAGTTTCCCTATTGCTCCAAACAGAATCGCCGTAATCATCATCCGTGTTCAAACCTCTGCTTAGCAAAGGCTCGGGAACGGTTCGATATTTGCTCTGCCAGAACTTCCTATCCTTCAAAAAGGCTGAAGAATTCAAATAATTCTGGTTGTCAGAGATAAAATCGGTATAGGAATAGGAAGGTCTGTTCATTTCCCCAATTCCTTGAGCCAATTCATTGTAATTTTCAAACATTTGACTGATGAGGAGGGCAAACCCCCATCCATCAATGATCATATGATGAACTTTAAGTAAAATGAAATATACACCCGGTTCGCCTTGTAATAATTCAAATCGAAAATAATTGTCCTTCGGTTGAAAAATTTTCAAAAACTCTTTTTTCATCCAATCCAGGCAAAAGGAATTCGGATCTTTCTTCCCCGAAAAATCATGAAACGGAGCTTCATAGTCGATTTCCGGCAGGATTGTTAAATAGGGCTCGCCCTTTTTATCAATAAGACGAGTTCTGAGAGAATCATTCTGCCTGATTAACAACTGAATGGACTTCTTAAAGATAGCCGTATCCAGTTTTCCTTTAACCTCAATGTACCCGCCAAGGTTGTAAATAGGTTTTCCAGGGTGCATACTTTGCTCGAGCCATATATCTTTCTGATAGGAACTTAACGGATACTCCTCGATACCTATCACGCTTGTTTCCATAACGTTTCCCCCTGTTCTCCGAATGATTTTTCGCTGCAATAAAAAAAGCCTGTTCCCATAGTTAAGAAGAACAGACGACAAATTTCGCCCAGTTTCCTTCGGCAACCTGGCAATCATGGCTGTTTATCCAGCTTTAGACCCATGGCTTTGTGTCCACCACTTTCGAGGTGTTTACGATTAACGGGAAATAACATAAGTATGTTGTTTTACATCCTTACCAGAAACTTGGCTTCATCCATTTACATAAACGGCCCCCTCCCATAGTTTTATACAGCCTTCCGGTATTCGCCGAGACTTCTGCACAACTTTAGCGGCTTAATTCTGTTAGCATGATGAATCCGCGATCCGCTTAGTTCGCTGTTCTTAGATCGATATACCTATGGAATTAATTGTATTATCTAAAAAATATCGAATTTTGTCAATAAATTCTAAGTTTTTAATAAAATTCATGATAAGTATATTGGTCACAATTACTTCGATCTCAGCACTTGGTTGGAAATGCTGCTGACCATCTCAATCTCTCCGGCTGTCAAGGTAAACTGCATCGCCTTCACATTTTCCTCGGCATGAGTTACTTTTGAAGCCCCAGGTATCGCAAATACGTTCTCTCCGTGGGCATTAATCAACCAATTCAAGGCAATCTGCGTTGGCGTTGCGTTATATTGTTGAGCCAACTGTTCCAACGTTTCAATCAGCGGCTTTGATTTCTGCAAGCCCGACTCCCGGAATGCCGCTGTCCACTTTCGCGGACCCGTGATCGACTTGACCAAGGATGGATTTTTGTGAAATTTGCCGCTTAAGATCCCTTGCATTAATGGGGAGTAGGCGATGATCGCCACGCCGAGTTCTTTAGCCGTATCCAAAATTCCGTTCTGTTCAATTCTCCGGTCGAGCAGGCTATATTTCACTTGATTCGAAACTAGACGAAGGCCATGCTCGCGCAGCACGCGATCGGCCTCGCGCATTTGTTGCGCGGAAAAGTTGCTTACACCCACATATTTAATCTTCCCTTGCTCGACTAAACTAGCCATAGAATTCATCATGGCGGCAACCGAAGCAAAGGAGTAAGGAGAATGCACCTGATAAAGGTGAATCGTCCGGTGATCCAACTGGCGGATACGTTCATCAATCGTTGCCGTAATGCTGCCTGCGGTGCGAAAAGCCGGCCACCATTTCGTAGCGATATTCGCCTGTGCCGCGAGCGTTCCGCCAATCTCATTCAGCGTGCCGGCAAGTAGCTGCTCAGACTGTCCGCCACCGTACGCTTCAGCAGTATCGAACCAATTAATTCCACCTTCCAAGCTGGTCTGAACAATTTGCCTTATATCCTCTCTCCGCAGCGCCGGCCAGAATTTCCCGACGAGCCCTTTTCCGTTGCTGAACTGCCAGCATCCAAGCCCCAGCGGTGACAGCTTTAAATCCGAGTTGCCCAGCTTGCGTAATTGCAATGAAGCTGCCGTAGTTACTGTTTTCTCTTCCATGATGCTTCCACCATCTCCCGTAAAATAATGTGTAGAGTTTTTTATAAAATATATGGAAAAACCACCTTCAGAATCCTTTTTTGTTATATCGGTTAAAAACTGGCGATTGATTAACAAAATGTGCTTTATGCCATTCGATTAAACAAGTTTTTCCATCCGAGCGCAAAAAACCGCTGCCCCTTTTCGGGGACAACGGCTCCTCATTTTGCTACTTCAATTTTATGCTTTTCAGCAGCGCATCGATCGGTTCCTTCTCGTCCGTATCTCCGCGATGGTAATGTTCCACAAGCTTGTCCAGCCGCGCTACCTGATGGCCGTAATCGTACATGGCGGCCGCCACGACCGAATGCCGCAACATACCTCCCGGCCCTTCGGAAAACTGCTCGATGATCGTCGACATAAAACGTTCGCTCTCCGCCTCCATCTCCAGCCCTTCGGAGCTGTCCGCCTTCAGTTTATCATCGAACTTCAGCAGCACGTGCTCGTGGAATTTGATCAACTTCTCCAGATGGCCGTCAAAAAACGCATCGGTTTGCGGTGTGCGCGCCGCCTGAAAATAATGCTCCTCCACGGCGTCCAAAACCTCAAATCCTTTGTAAATGGCGCGCAGCATTTGCTTGTAGATGACTAATTGGCGAATGCGGCTGAAACCGGCGCGCTTAAGCTTTTTAACTTCCTCTTCCATAAGCTTGTATTTATTCGCCAGCGACTGCACAGCCCCCTGCAAACTGTCTTTTTCGTTGCGAAATACGTTCTCCTTCATTTCATCGGAGATAACCGTCCGCAGCAGCAGCGAAAGTTTGTTGAAAACGCTATGGATCTGCGCGGCAAACTGCTCCTTCGGCTTCGGCGGGAAAAAGAGGATGTTGATCAGGCAAGCGCAGCCGATTCCGATCAAGCTGAGCATAAACCGGTTGACGGCAAACTGCCACTCGGACGAAGCGTCCATCACCGCCACAACCGTAACCAAAGTGAGCCCAATCGTTTCCTCCATGCCCATCCTCAGGCAGATGATAATAACCAGAATACATACGATCCCGATTGCAATTATATTGTTGGAGAAAAACATCCCGGCCAGCAGAGCCAGAGCAGCCCCCATAATATTCGTTTGCAGTTGATCCAAAAAATAGCGCCATGATCGGTAGATCGAAGGCTGCATCGCAAAAATAGCCGCTACCGCCGCGATAACGGGAGGGGTAAAGTTCAGCCAAGCGCTGATATATAATGCCATTGTTACCGCAATTCCTGTCTTCCACACGCGTGCGCCGAAAACCACGAAGCCCTCTCCTTTTCCTCTTCATACTGTCATTATATCTAAAAACAAAAAAATAAGCATTCCCGGACAGCCGACTGACTGCGCCGATCATGCTTATTTGTTGAAAGATCGGGACGACACGATTTGAACATGCGACCCCCTGCTCCCAAAGCAGGTGCTCTACCAAGCTGAGCTACGTCCCGAAAGTACCGGTGAGAGGACTCGAACCTCCACGGTTTCCCACTCGATTTTGAGTCACTTTGGATATTATACCACGAGCGGAATTTAAGTCAAGAACAAGGAAAATAAAACCCACGAAAGACTTGCAGAATCTGGGATTTTCGCGGGTTTTTTTGAATAATTCGGAGACAACCGAAAAAGAAACCATTTTTAGCCGTTGGGAAGACTGATCAATCGGACAGGTTGTCCGCTACTTCTTACGCAGCAGTAAAAAGAGAAAATATGGCGTTCCCAGTATGGCCGTAACAATGCCTGCCGGAACCTCTATCGGAGGCATAATGATTCGCCCCACCAGGTCGGCGGTTACTACGAGAATAGCACCCAGCAAGGCTGAAACGGGCAGAACAAGCCTGAAATTTGAGCCCACCAACAGGCGGGCCAAATGAGGAATGACCAGTCCGATAAAGCCAATGGTTCCGGCTACGGCAATAGCGCTGCCTGCCATAACAACAGCAACAGCGATTAGCATGAGCCGCGTTCTCTCCACTCTCATACCCAGCCCACGTACAATTTCCTCGCTCAGCAATAGCGCATTAAGAGGACGCGAACAGAATAGAGCGGCGACAAGCCCCATAACCGTCCATGGCCAGATCATCTCCACATGCTCCCAACTGCGCGCATACAAGCTGCCTTTGAGCCAAATCAGCGCCTGCGCAGCAGACGGAGAAAATTTGACAATAAACAACGTAATCAAGGCCTGGATACCTGTGCTGACTGCTACTCCACATAGAGCCAGACGCTCCGGCATAAGTCCGTTTTTGTAAGCCAAACCGTACACCAAAAGTCCTGCGGCAATAGAGCCGCCAAAGGCAAACAGCGGCAGCATAGCAGCCGAGAATGCGGGTACAGCCAGAATCAGCACCACAGTAGCCAATCCGCCACCAGCCGTTACGCCGATCAGATCGGGAGCTGCCAGAGGATTGCGGGTAACACCTTGAAGAATAGCTCCAGCTACTGCCATGTTCACTCCGACACAAATACCGATCAACAGCCGCGGCAACCTGTAATCAAAGGTAATCCCTTCCTTGAAGCGAATCTCCTCTATAACTTGGGCAAATGGAAGATTTACAGCACCAAGATGCAAGCTAAAAAAAATCATAATAAGAAGGAGAACGGCGCTAAAGCTCATTATCCATATCCAGCGATGCTTGCCCTTCCGCATCATGACCGCCACCCTGTCTTCCGGCGCATCACATACAGGAAGAACGGCGTTCCCAACAGCGCAGTAATAATTCCCACGGGAATATCTGCCGGATACAGCACCCACTGTCCACCCAGGTCAGCAAGCAACAACAGATCAGCTCCTGCCAAAGCAGATACAGGAATAATTCTTCGATAATCAGCGCCAACAAGCTTTCTGACGATGTGAGGTACCATCAAACCTACGAAGCCGATAGGCCCTGCCAAAGCAACCGCACTTCCCACCATGACAACGCTCAGAACAAACGCCAGTCCCCTGATTTTCCTAACCTGCTGACCAAGACTGCTGGCTGTCGCTTCACCAAGTGTCAAAATATTAAACTGCCCGGCAATTAATAGCCCTATGACAGCTGCTGGGATGATAAAGAGCAAAGCGATTCGCACATCGGCCCAGGTTGCACCAGACAATTTCCCTGCCATCCAGTACAAAATTTCGGATAAGTTCTCATCGTCCAGAATCAGAAAGCCTGTCGTTAGGGAACCCATTAAAAATGCAACGGCAATTCCAGCCAAAACCAGTCGAGTTGAGGTATATTGTCCTCTCAAGGACAGTATGTACACGATACTTCCTCCAATGGCTGCACCGACAAAAGCAGATAGGAGAATCGTAACCGAAACATCCTTCTGTCCCAAAAGAACGAGCGCCAGCACAACGAAGAAGGAGGCGCTTTGGTTAATTCCCATGACTTCCGGGTCTGATAGCGGATTGCGAGTAATGCCCTGCAACAGACAGCCAGCTACAGCCAATCCCCCGCCAATAATAAGGGCAAGAACAGCTCGGGGAAGACGGACAAACCAGACCTTATAGGCAAGTATATCTGTCTCATCCATACTCGCGATCTCCTGTAAACTGCTCCATCTCAGTCCTTTCAATCCGAGAAAAACGGAGATCGCAACAGCCAGCAGCATCAGAACCCACAAGCTGGAAATCAGAAAGAATGGGAAAGGAGGAGGTTTTGTTATGCCCGTTTTCTGATCCATACGTAATCCCCCCGGAATCAGTTGCTCGGGCTCGTGATTTTCAAAGCTTGTTCAAGAATAAGCTGTGCCGCACGTGGCCCCCGTCCTTTGGACCACAGGTCGCGGCTTACCGCAGTAGCCTGGTTTGCTTTGACAGCCTTGAGGTTTTTGTACAGGGGATTGGACTGCCATTTACCAAGATCACCATAATAAAACAAGTAATCCGGATTGATTTCGCTTAACCGCTCCAGACTCAGTTTGGCAATGTCCGTTTTGCTCTCCGCAGCAGACAAATCCTTTTTCCCGTCAAAGGCGTAGTTGACTCCAATTGCGGAAAGCAAGGAACCGACGAAAGAGTCTTTCATCCAAACTGTTGAATCATCCTCAAAAGCACCAATGACAAGGACTGTAGGAGCACCCTTCAACTTTTCCTTGCCTGCTTGAATCTGCTTTTCAATCTCCTGCTTCACCGCTTTAGCTTGCTCCTTTTTATCCAACAGGGTGCCAACGCTAAGCAGGTTCTCCAACACTTCCTCATAGCTGTTATCGTCCAGCGCAATCGTCGGCGCAATTGCTCCCAACTGCCCTTTAATCATTTCGTGCCGGTCAGGATTAGCAATGATTAAATCGGGCTTGACGGATTTCAGAACCTCCAGATTGGGCTGTTTGGCTTGTCCCGTATTAGTAATTCCATCTGCCTTGACAGTAGCTTTCAGATAATCGGGAAACCCGGACTCACCGATCCCGACAGTTGCCGCCGGCACAACATCCAGGACAGAAAGCAAGTCTATGAAGGAGTAGTCAAGAGCAGCAATTTTTGTTGGCGCAGCTTTGATTGACGTTTCTCCCCAAACATGTTTCACTGTGAATTCTGAACCGTTTGCTGCCGAAGTGGCAGATGAGGGAGCGGTGCTGTTTGCGGCCCCAGTGACACCCTTTCCTCCATTGGTTGTGGAATCGGATTTTTCGGCGCAACCCGCCAGAAGTGCAGCACTCAGCATGAGGGCAGCAATGGAGCAAGTAAAAGTCTTGTTGAACATTTGCATCTGTCTATAACCTCCCGTATTGGTAAACATATTCTGGCGATTTCATTTCCTCCAAATACGAGAATGAGAATGATTATCACCAACACATAACAACACGATTATAGACAGATGAAACCAATAAATCTATGAAGAATATTGCCCGATTATTTGTACAATATTGCTTCGGCCTGTTCTATCACATATTCAGGGGACAAACAATCGCACTGTCTCCTCCAACATCATTTCATGACTTAAAGCAGAGTAATCCAGCCAAGGATAGTACGAGTCCAGTTGAAACCATCGCTGTTTCCGCACGGCTGTAAGCTCTCTCCACTCCGGGCTGTCCATCAGCTTGCGGTACAATCGGGTATCTTTTTTCCTGGGCGAGGTCATAAGCAGTATGTAGTCTCCGTCGAAGTTGGGCAGTTCCTGCGTTGAGATGGTTTTGCGCCAATGAATTTGGCTGACTGCATGAGGCGGCTCAAGCTTCAAATCATGATAGAGGACACTGCCGATATTGCGTCCAATCCCATAAACGCACAGCTTCCCGCCCACAATCCGCAGTACAGTCACAGTCCCTTCCCCAATCTGTCCGCGGATTCGCTGACCAGCCTGAGCAGCCTTATAGTCATATTGCTCTAACCAACGGCTTGCTTCCTTTTCTTTGCCCAGCGCCAAGGCGATTTTATTGAATCGTTCCCGCCATTCCAGCTTCCAATAGGGTAAAACAACCGTTGGTGCAATTGCCGACAGTTCCGGGCTGTCACTGACAATCAGGTGAGGCTGAAGGTCTATCAGTTCGTTCCACTTCCCCTTCGTATACATATGCAAAGGAACAGAATCCATCATGTGCTTGTTCAGATGCGGCCCACCAATCCTGCCTTCCGTCAGGACAGAAGCATAGGGAATCACACCTAAAGCCAGTAAATCTCCGTTGTAGGTATAACGCGTAACTACAATCTTTTGACGATATTTTTTGCTATAGGCGGCTGGAGAATAGCCCGTTTCTTTTTTGAACATACGGCTGAAATAGGATTCTTCGTTATAGCCTACACTCTGAGCGATGTTCTGCAGGGAGAGATGGGACAGGATAAGCAATTCCTTGGCCCGATTGATCCGCAGGCTGGTTATATATTCCTTCACTCCAATTCCCCTGCTCTTCTTGAACAAACGCGAATAATAGCTGGAGCTAAAGCCGGACATGTGCGCCAATGACTCCAAAGAAATCGGCTTCATGTAGTTTTCCTTCAGATAATCCAGCGTCCGCTCAATCCCCTGCTGCGGATGATCGCCCTGGGTGTCAAACTCGTTAGCCAGAATGTACAGCAGCTCATAGAACAAATGTTTCTGCTGAAAGTATTCTCGTTCACCGCCTGTACCCTCGGTAATCTGATGCATCTGCTGAACCAGTTGGGTAATCTGAGCTGGATTTGATATCAGCACAGCGCCCTCTATTGGGAAAGATCCGGAATCTTTACGGTACACCGACCAGTTGTCATTGATCTTGTGAGGGATCATGACAACAAAGGTCAACATGTAATACTCCAACATCTGGTCTTCATTCACTGCTACTTCCAGCTTCTGCCCTCTCGCAATAAAAAATACACTTCCCGGCAAAGCCTGGTGTGTATCGTCGCGAATACGCAGCAGCCCCTTCCCTTGATGAATCAGCAGCATGGTGTGAACTGCGGCGCTTTGGGACGAATGAATCTGATCCGGGCTGCATCGCCTCAAGGATATACTCTCCAGTTGAAGCAGCATTTCGTTCAAAGCCTGAAATATGGTAACGTGTGACATTCAACTCCCCCATTATACATTGAAAAAATAGCCCCTACACTCCGACTATAGCAATCCCGCTTAGTTCTTTGTACAAGCCATATCCTTATTGTATGCCATTCCTGGGCGACAGGAAACAAAGCGCTATTTAGCACTTTTTTGCAACCAAAAATTTTTTGATGAATGGGTCGCTTTTTCTTCTCTCATTGCCAACAGAGTTAATCCTGTACTTCGATCAATAGCCCAGGTGATGAACGGCGTACTCAATATCAAATAAAAAAGCCCATTAGATTATATCCCTAATGGACTACTCGATTATAAATATGATACCGGCGAGAGGACTCGAACCTCCACGGTTTCCCACTCGATTTTGAGTCGAGCGCGTCTGCCATTCCGCCACGCCGGCTTAAGTGGCGTGCCCTGAGAGATTCGAACTCCCGACCTTTTGATTCGTAGTCAAACGCTCTATCCGGCTGAGCTAAGGGCACACGTATATAATTCATTTTTTAAAAAAGGCACTACCCAGATTCGAACTGGGGATAAAGCTTTTGCAGAGCTCTGCCTTACCACTTGGCTATAGCGCCAACAAACTAAGCGGAAGACGGGATTCGAACCCGCGACCCTCGCCTTGGCAAGGCGATGCTCTACCCCTGAGCCACTTCCGCATAATGCGCGTAGAGGGACTTGAACCCCCACGGTCGCCCGCTAGATCCTAAGTCTAGTGCGTCTGCCAATTCCGCCATACGCGCATGGTGTTACTAAAATGGTGAGCCATGTAGGACTCGAACCTACGACACCCTGATTAAAAGTCAGGTGCTCTACCAACTGAGCTAATGGCTCAAGCTATAATTATGGGGTCCCCGCAAAGTAATCGGAATTCGCTTCAGAGCTTATCTTCACTTTGTGGGGTGTAGTACTGGGGATCTAGGATTCGAACCTAGGCATGACGGAGTCAAAGTCCGTTGCCTTACCGCTTGGCTAATCCCCAATATGTAATTCGATGAAATAAATGGGGCGATCGATGGGACTTGAACCCACGAATGCTGGAGCCACAGACCAGTGCGTTAACCCCTTCGCCACGACCGCCGCGTCAAAAAGTTGTTTAAAAACAATGGAGGCTGATGGATTCGAACCACCGAACTCGAAGAGAACAGATTTACAGTCTGTCGTGTTTAGCCACTTCACTAAGCCTCCGCAAAACTAAACCTTAATCGGGATTCCGAAAAGTAATGGTGCCGTCGAGAGGACTTGAACCCCCAACCTACTGATTACGATTCAGTTGCTCTACCGATTGAGCTACAACGGCATACTAGGTTGTTCATGGTGGCTCGGGACGGAATCGAACCGCCGACACGAGGATTTTCAGTCCTCTGCTCTACCGACTGAGCTACCGAGCCTTGCACTTTCATGGTT